>JAJZRX010000026.1 GCA_021850095.1 Deltaproteobacteria bacterium | reverse complement strand
TTTCATAGCGCCGTCTCTCTATGTTATTGGATTTGTTGGGGAACAAAGTCACTTTACTATAGATAACGGCGCTATACTATTAATAATTACAGTATGTTATAAATATTATTCAACTGCGAAAGTTGAGTTATGTAATCTTTCACGTTGACAGTATCAGTCAACGCCAGAATCACATCGGCTATGGAAAAATATCACTTCTGGTCTGTTTCATTCCAAATTGAACGTACCTGCTTCGATTCAAACAGTTTTATGTTGCCCATGCTGTCATCCTTCTCTTTCACAACATCAACGATACCGGCACTTCCTGAAAGCCGGTCATTAATCTTGAGCGGCAATACCTTGTCACCTGTGCAGTCGCCATTCCGCTATCAAACTGCTCTCATATATCATCATCCTGCCGGAGGATAAATTGCTTTTCATATCCGTATTGCCCGTTTCTACTTCCCGGCCTTTTGTTCAATCACCTCCAGCAAGCTGACCATTGCCAATGTGTCCTGCCGGCAATATTCCAGAAGCGGGAGGGTGGGCATCCTGCCCGCCTTGCAAGCGGGATTTATCGCTTGCATCGTTTTTGCGTAATAACATCCATTCGAGCAATAACCCGCTCGAAACACAGGCAGGATGCCTGCGCTCCTAATAGTTCCGCTGCATGTTGACGATTGCACTATGATAGCTATACTAGCATAAAAAGCGACGGTTCATGTCGCCTGTAAGCCGACTTCGAGGAATTACATGGATACTCTCTACCGCCAATGGCTGATCCTGCGAATGATCCCCCGCCGCGGGAAGATTGCCACCACCGAAATCCTGTCGCGCTTGAAATCGCAGCATAGTGTGGAGACAACCCTGCGTACGGTGCAGCGCGACCTTACCATTTGTCCGGCATTTTCGAGCTTGAATGCGATGAGTACCGGCCGGCCGGCTGGAAGTGGAAGGAAGAAGCGCCGCTTCTGGAGATGGCCAACATGGACCCGGTAACGGCGCTGACATTCAAGCTGGCGGAGACATATCTTGCCCGAATGGTGCCGCGAGGGGTTGCATCAGCCCTGCAGCCTTATGCAAAAAGCGCGGAGAGGATCCTGAAAACTGCCGATTTGCCGCTGTCACGCTGGCCTGACAAGGTGCGGATCATGTCCCGCAACCTGACGACCATTCCGCCCGAGGTGCCGCCCGAGATATCCGACACGGTCTTTGCCGCCGTACTGGAGGAGAAGCGCTTCAAGGCAACCTACCGGATCATAGGCGGCCGGGTGAAAAGCTATGAGGTCAACCCCTTTTGTCTGGCTTTTGTCGATGGTCTTACCTATCTGGTCGCCTCGCTGAATGAGCATGCCGACCCGGTTCTGCTGCTGCTCCACCGTTTCCAGGCGGCAGCCTTGCTCGACAAGCCGGTTACCACTCCGGAGGATTTCTGCCTTGACGACTGGGTGACCGGGCTTCTTACCTTTGCCGTCGGCGATTCCATTCGGCTGAGGCTGCGCTTTACGAACCGGGCCGATGTGCAGCGGTTGCAGGAGTCGCCGCTTTCGGCAGACCAGAAGATCAGGGAACTGCCCGACGGCAGCCATGAATTGACCGCCAGGGTGGAGGATACGCTTCAGTTGCGCTGGTGGCTGCAGGGATACGGCGCACGGGTGGAGGTGCTGGCGCCGAAAGGGTTGCGGCAGGAATTTGTTGAACTGGCAAAAAATTACTCGGAGATCTACCGTGGCAGTTCACCCAAAACGATAGAAGCTGGATCAGCAGTGCCCGGTCTGGCTTAACTGACCGGGCACTGCTGATCCAGGCTGTATTCACCGCTCCGCCTCATAACCCTCGATCAGTCTCTGATACTTCTTTTCAAGAGTAGCGGGAGATTTGGCTTCCGCTGCCGCGTATGATTCCAGAATTCCTGCTCTGATTTGATCCGGAATGACCCGCTCCGCAAGCGGATAGAGGATGTTGTCCTCCTTTTCAATATGCTCACGCAGAAGGTTTACGTAACCTGACGCATTTTCAGCGATGGTTTGATTCAATCCGCTTTCTCCGGCCAGTGCCCTCTGGACCGCATCTTCCATCGCCTTGACATAGGCCCGCCCCTGGTCATGTTCCATCAGCATGGCCGCGATCGGGCTGTTTTCGCGCGGCATGCCGTTTTTGACCAGCGCTTCAAAGAGCACGTCCTCTTCCTTGGCGTGATGAAAGCGGTCGGCGTAATTGCGGATGAAGTCAACTCCGTCCAGGTAAAACTGCCAGTTGCGGTAGCCGCCCTCCGCCGTCCGTGCGGCATTGCGCTCCAGAAGCGCGATCATCCGCAGGATAAGTTTGTGTTCGTTGACCAATGCGGCCGTGATATCGGTTTTCATCAGTTCCTCCGTTCTCCGTTGATGCCGATGATGATCGACTCGAACGGGATTTCTTTGCCCGATTTCTGGAGCGCTTCCCGAACCATGATGTCCAACCCTCGGCAGCAGGGTACTTCCATGATCGCCACGGTGACACTTTTGACGTTATTGGCGCTGAAAATCTGGGCCAGCTTCTCGACGTAGTTGGTGGTGTCGTCCAGTTTGGGGCAGGCGATTGCCAATGCGCGACCTTTCAGCAGGTCCTGGTGGGTGCTGCCCATGGCAAAGGCCACACAGTCGGCGCAGACCAGGATGTCGGCCTCCTGGAAGTAGGGCGCCGTGGGGGGCACAAGGTGCAGCTGCACCGGCCACTGCCGCAGTTCGGAAGCAGCTTTGACGCCGCTGGTTGGTGTTGTTTCTTCCCGCTCGATAACTCGTGCCATGCTGCCGGGGCAGCCGCATCCCAGATTTCCCATGATCATTCTCCTTTTGATGTCAGATAGGTATTGATTTCCTGCTCAATTCCCGCCTCATCCTCTTTGGACAGGCCGTGAATGGCCACCACGTCCTTCAGCAGGCAGATGCCGACCTTGCAGGTCACGCAGCCGATTTCGTAACGGTTCAGTATTTCACCGATTTCCGGGTACGTGACCATCACGTCCTGAATCGCTTTTTCGCCCAGCCCGTTTTTGAATTCCATTAGTGCCTCCCCGCATCGTTGATGATTGGAGCATAGCCGGTCGGGCCAGAAAAAATTATGACGCCGGTCAAATAAATGCTGTTTGGATGGAAAACCTGACGATATGTCTGCCAGCATTATCATGGCTGATCGGTATACAATGAAATATCACCTTAACTTTTTTACAGCGGCATGGTATAGACGGAGTCAGTATTTTTGCGGGAGATGTTATGGAGATTTTTGGCGGTTTTATGGTGATGATGAGCATCATCGGCCTGTTTCTGGCGGTGATCTGGCTGATCATGCCGTTTGTGGTGTTGACAATCAAGGGAAAGCAGGACCGAACGCTGGACGTTCTGGAAAACATCGAAAAACGTCTGGCTGCTCTTGAAGCCGCTCTGCAGCGGAGCACTGCTGCCGGCGAGGCTCAAGAAGCACCCGCCGCACTGCTGCTGCCACCCGCTTCGGACAACAGACCATCTTCCCCCGGAACCACCGATTCCCCGGAAACCACCGGTTGACACCACCTGCCACTCTAATTGCGGGTCGCTGCCAGCCGGAAATTACCAGACACTATGGAGATGTATTAAAAATGTTACTGCACGGCAAAAAAGCGCTGATTTTCGGCGTTGCAAACGATAAAAGCATCGCCTGGGCAATCGCCCGGCTGTTTCACGAACAGGGAGCCGAACTGGCCATCACCTACGCCGGCGAAGCTCTGGAAAAACGGGTGCGTCCGCTGGCGGAATCGATCAATGCCGCTGCCATACTCCCCTGCAACGTTACCAGCGATGACGAGATCAAGGGTGTATTCGACCACTTACGCCAAATCTGGGACGGGGTGGACATCATCGTCCACGCCATCGCCTTTGCCAACAAGGACGATCTGAAGGGTACCATCCTCAACACCACCCGTGAAAGTTTTGCCATGGCGATGGATATCAGCGTCTATTCGTTTCTGGCTCTGGTGAAAGAAGCCCATCCGATGATGCAGGGGCGCAATGCGGTTGCCCTGACGCTCAGCTACTATGGCGCGGTCAAGGTTTTCCCCAGCTACAATGTCATGGGGGTTGCCAAAGCCGCCCTGGAATCATCCGTGCGCTATCTGGCCGAAGGGCTGGGTCCTGAAGGGATCCGGGTCAACGGCATTTCGGCCGGCCCGATCCGTACCCTGGCGGCTTCAGGTGTGAACGGTTTCCTGCAGATCCTGAACCATGTTGAAGAAAAGGCGCCTCTGCGCCGCAATGCCACCCAGGAGGATGTGGCCCGTTCGGCTCTGTATCTCTGCAGCGATCTGGCCAGCGGCGTTACCGGCGAAATCCATTATGTGGATTGCGGATACAATGTCATCGGTGTCTGATAAGCTGGAGGCCGTAGCCGGGAGTCACACCTTCCCCAAGCCCCGGCTCTCCTTATATTCCCTCGGAGCATTCCCATTAAAGAAGCATTCGGCCATCTAGCAGGATTAAAATCAAGTCAAATTCAGGCGCTGGAGCGTCTGTACCGCCGGCGAGTGCCGCCGGCGGAATTTTGTTCCCATGAGCTGGCCAGCCGTTTGGTTGAGCTGTCCGGTGAGCTTCGCCGCCAGATCGGTATCCTGGTCAACCGGGCCGGAATCGTCGAATATGTGATCGTCGGCGACGAAAAGGGGCTGGTGATCCCGGAGCTGCGCGATTATCCGCTGGGCAAGCGCGTTATGCGCGGTCTGCGCTTGATTCATACCCACCTGAAAAATGAACCGCTCAGCGAAGACGATCTGACCGACCTTTCCCTGCTGCGGCTCGATCTTCTGGCGTCCCTGCTGTTCACCCCCGGCAAACCCCATATTTCCGCCCAGCTGGCCTGGCTGTCGTCCGACCAGCGCGGCGCCAGCACGGTTGTTGAAGCGCCGAAACTGTTCGATCGGATAAACCTTGACTGCGGGCATTTCATACCCGAGCTGGAAGCCGATCTGGAGAAGGCTTCCCGCACGGCAACCAGGTCGCGGGATGCTCTGGAGCGGGCCATCCTGATCTCGGTCACAACTTCCGGCACCCGTCAGGAAGCCGAAGATTCCATGGCCGAGTTGCGTGAACTGGCCCGCACCGCCCAGGTTGAGGCGCTGGACGAATTCATCCAGCGGCCGCGCAGCCTCAATCCCCGCTTTCTGATGGGGGAGGGGAAGATACGCGACGTTGTCATCCGGGCCCTGCAGCATGGCGCCAGCATGCTGATCTTCGACCAGGAGCTGACTCCTGCCCAGATCCGCAGCATTTCGGCCATGACCGAACTGAAGGTTATCGACCGCAGTCAGCTGATCCTGGATATCTTTGCCCGCCGGGCAAAAACCCTGGACGGCAAGGTGCAGGTGGAACTGGCCCAGTTGAAGTATCTGCTGCCGCGTCTGACCGGGCGGGGTGTGCAGATGTCGCGCCTGATGGGGGGTATCGGCGGGCGCGGGCCGGGCGAGACCAAGCTGGAGACCGACCGCCGCCGGATCCGCGACCGGATTGCCAGTCTGGAGCGTGAGCTGAAGGAGCTGTCCCGCGGCCGCGATCAGCGCCGCCAGCAGCGCATCAAGGCCGGTGTGCCGATCATCTCGATTGTGGGTTACACAAACGCCGGCAAGTCGACCCTGCTGAATGCTCTGACCAAGAGTGATGTGTTTACCGAAGACCTGCTCTTCGCCACCCTGGATACCTCCACCCGCCGCCTCCGTTTTCCGCGCGAACGGGAGGTGATCATCACCGACACGGTCGGTTTCATCCGCTCATTGCCCAAATCCCTGATGGGAGCCTTCAAGGCGACTCTGGAGGAGCTGCGGGACGCAGATCTGCTACTGCATGTGGTTGATTCGTCGCACCCCCGTTTCGAGGATCAGATCGCCCAGGTGCGCACAATTTTGCAGGAGTTGGGGCTGGGGGAAAAGCAGGAGCTGCTGGTGTACAACAAGGCTGATCTGTTGAACGAGATGCGTCGGAAGGATACGGTCGGTTTTTTGAGGGTGCGGCAATCGGCCCGGACCCAGAACAGCGTGACGGTCTCGGCCCGCGACCGCAAGAGCCTGGCGCCGCTGATGGATGAGCTGCAGCGCCGGTTCTGGCCGGAGGAAACTGAAGCCGCCAGCGAATGAACGGGACGGGTTTTACTCGAACTGTTTCTTGAACTCTTCCACCAGCTGCCGGAGATCGGCAACTTCCGCACGCAGGGCGGCGACTTCCTGCTCCAGGTTAACAATCCGCTGATTCTCCGCCATAACCCGCTGACGGGCCGCTTCGGGGGCCGTTTCGGCGGGTTCCGCGCCGCATTCCGGCAGATCGGAAAAAAGCTGGGCATAACGGGCTTCCTTGCGTCCCGGCTGACGCTCCAGTCGGGCCACAAAGGGTGACTCGCGCTCCATCAGCTCCCGTAGCACCTCCTCCACCGCCGCAAGATCCACAAAGGGATGCATGCGCTCGCAGCGGGTGCGCAGCTCGCCGACCGTCTGCGGACCGCGCAGCAGCAGCTCGCAGAGTACCGCCTGCTCGGCCGGCAGCAGCCCCAGCTTCTCGGCCAGCAGATGGCGGTATTTGGGAACCCGCCCACCGTCGGCCGAAATGACCGAAAGCTGCTTGAAACGGAGCGAATCCAGGGCCCGCACGACCTCTTCGTCTGTCAAAGCCAGTACCGGATCGCGGTTCGATTTCTGATTGCAGGCGTTGGTCAGCGCGTTCAGCGAAAGCGGGTAATACTCGGGAGTCGTCAGCTCCTTTTCCACCAGACTGCCCAGTACGCGGACTTCTATGTCATTAAGCCTGATATCCACACAAACTCCTTGAAATCATTCCAATCAGTGAAAAGTGGGCATCTTCTCCTGAAAAAGCACATAGGGACTGACAATCAGCATGGCAAAACGTTTCAGCTTGTTATCATCCCAGGACTTGATCTTGGCTTCTGATGGTTTGCTGATCATACCGCTTTCAACCAGATGCTGAATGATCTCGACGTCGTCTGAAGCCACCTTCAGGGCCGTATCGGCCAGATCCAGAGAGTCGTCGACCAGGATCAGCCCGCCGCGCTCAAGATGCGCCCTCAAACAGCCCCACTCGGCTTCGTCAATCGAAAGTGCCAGTTCTTCTTTGCTGGGAATCATTTGAAAAACCCCTTCTCTACGCATTTATCCCGGACCTCCAGGGTGGTGTCGACGGATTTTTTCTGGTCCGCCGGCATACTGTCATAACCGAGCGCATTCTTTGAAGTCACGAGGGTGTGAATGTACTGCTCGAAACTGACTTCGCGGGGCAGGTTTTCGCCCAGGCATTGACAGAACTTTTCCCGGCCGACCGCTCTTAAGCACTGCTCGGTTTTGGCTGCTCCGACCTTCTGCTGCTCTTTCAGTTCCTTCAGTTCCTGAATCTGCTGCTCCAGTCGCTGAATCTTTTCCAGCAGTTCATCATCCTGGACGGCCAGGGCAGGTGTTGTGAAGATGGATATGGCCAAAACTACGGCAAATAGTTTCTTCATGGTTTAGACGCCTCCCGATTCTGTTGGTTTTTTATCATGCGACACAGACAAAGTCCATTCCTTCCTGCCATCCCCGCTTGAGTGCCACAGAGCGGAACTGTTCCCGCGCTCCGCGTACGCCGATGGCGGTCAGCATCTTTCTTCCCGCCAACTGCAGATCTTCTGGACGGGTAACCGGTGCGCCGTGCAGTGTGCGCCCGATTTTTCGCGGATCAATGTCCAGCCAGTTCGTCACCCGGATGCCATCGGCCGCCAGCAGCCGCTGCCAGGCCCGGGCTTCGATCCCGGCCCCGGCCATGACCAGTTCGGAACAGTCCTTCAGAAAACCCTGCCGCAGGTGATGCAGTTTGCAGCGGCGAAAGGCGTGGGAGGAGTATTCGTCCAGCGTTCGGGTGGCGCGCTCCGGATGATCCCGCCAGAAAAAGAGCCGGTCCGGCAGCCGAGCGAACCTGACTCCGGCGTTTGCCATCCGCAGCCAGAGATCGTAATCTTCCGCCCAGCCGCAATCGCGATACCCTCCCAGCTGTTTCACGATCACAGTGCGAGTCATGATGCCGGGATGCACGAAAGGGGATTCCACAAACAGATCCCGCATGATCAGATCATGATCCAGCAGCGCGTTCTGCCAGGTTTCGTAATCGAGCATGCCCTGCTTGAGGAAGCTGCGCGGGAAATGCCGGAAACAGCAGGCCACCAGTCCGGTATCCGGGTGCGTCTCCAGGTAGTTTGCCTGCAGCTCCAGGCGGCGGGGGTGGCTGATGTCATCCCCGTCCATGCGTGCCACAAGCGGGGCCCGGCAAGCCTCCAGCCCGGCATTGAGAGCCGCCACCAGTCCGCCTCCCTCACGCCTGACCACCCGCAGGCGGGAGTCCCGCAGGGCTGCCGCAGCCAAGATGCCGGGAGTGGCGTCGCTGGAGCCGTCATCAACCGCCACCAGTTCCCAGTCGGTCAGGGATTGGGCCTGCAGGGAACGCAGTGCCGCCTGGAGATAGGCCTCTTCATTGCGGACCGGCATCAGAATCGACAGTTTCGGAATCCGGGGCATCAGGGTTTGGTTTGCTTAAGCTCGTTCAAACGTCCGGCTGCTTCTTTGGCTGTGGCGCTGTCGGGATATTTCTTGATTATCTCTTCGTAAAGTTTTTGGGCGTGTTCGCGATTGTTCTGTTTTTCTTCAAAGCGGGCCGTTTCCAGAAGTTCGGTGGCTTTCTTTTCGCCGGATGTACACCCCGTCAGAAGCAGGGCGGAAAACAGGGCTACGAGCAGTGCGGCTTTCATGGCAGTTCCTCCCGATGGGAAAATAGATCCTGTCGGCGTGACAGGTATGACCAGCGGTGAGTTGTAGCAGATCTTTTTGGTGCCATGCAACAGGTAGTTTCTGAATAAACGGAACAAGGAGATGTCAGGAGGGAACATTCGGCGGGACGGATGTGTTGCCGGGGGAAGTGGCTGGTGTCAGTAAACTCGTATTTTGGGCCTGCTGCGCTGGATGGTCTGCAGGTAGATTTCTGATTCGTTGGTGATACTGTCCCCCGGACGCGCGACGTTAAGTCCCTCGCTGCGATAGGGAATGACGGAAACCCACAGCCCTTGGCTGCTGGTGTTGCAGGCCCCCTTCCAGGGGTCAACCGGGCGATACAGTCCAGCCTCTTCTTTGTAAACGCCGAAATGCAGATGGGGTATCTGCGAGTTTCCGGAACTTGCCACTTCACCCAGTTGCTGCCCCCGAGCGATGTTCTGACCGGGAGTAACGTTAACCGTTCCTTTTTTCAGGTGGGCGTACAAGGTCAGGTAACGGGTCTGGTTGAGTTTGTGTTCCAGCATGACAAAATTGCCGGCATTGAAACCCAGTGTGGCACCCTTTTGTCCCGGCAGCGCAAGTTCGCTTTTCTGGCGCTCCTGGCATTCGGCTTCGGATTCATTCGGACAGCGGTCATACAGCCCGTCTTTGGTCCAGCGGACAACGCCGTCGGCTGCCGCCAGAGCCTGTACGCCCTGATCGACGGAGGATATGACTATGTCGGTGCCCTGGTGGCCGGTATAGCCGGGCTTGCTGCAGGCGAAGGACAGACCGGTTCCGGCAACATCCGGATAGCCGATGCGGAAATGCCTGCCGGCGCAGTCAACTCCCGGCACGCAGGTTATCGGCCAGGAAAATCCGCTCTCTTCGGCAAAAGCAGAAACCGGCTGTTCGGCGAACAGCATCGCCAACATCACGATCGGCAGAATTATTGTACGGACAGATTTCATCAAGGTCATACCACCTGATCACACAACAAGGAAATTAGCGGGCGTATCTGGCCTAATGACTGAATGATACGGAATGCAGCTCTAAATGACGTAAAGGATGCCGGGTGCTGCTGATTGAAAAAGTCCGGATTTCCGGATAAGCATTGATAAAGTGCTGACCTGTTCCGGGCTGGTGCATGAATATAGAGATTAATTTAGCAAATTCTGTGCCTATAGTCATGGGGGAAGCCAGCGACAGTTTTTGCTTGACGATCCCGGATGATACGTTAAGGATAGGGCATCAATCCAACGGAAACCATGTGACCATGCCGGAAAAAAATCATAAAAATTTGTCTTTCCAGAGTATCGCCGACCTGCTTGCCAACCGGGAGTGCACTACACTGCCGGATACCGCCGGCCGCACCCGCGCCTCGGTAGCCCTGATTCTGCGACAGGCAACTAATGATATGGAAATCCTGTTCATTCAGCGGGCTTCCCACGATCAGGATCCCTGGTCGGGACATATCGCCTTTCCGGGCGGGAAGTGGGAGCCGGGTGAAATGGTCTGCCAGACGGCGCGCCGGGAAACCCTTGAGGAAATCGGGATCGATCTTGAGCAGGACCACTATCTTGGCCGGCTCTCCGACATTGTTGGCACGAATCTACCGGTCTGGGTTTCATGCTGCGTGTACGGGTTCAATCACAGGGTATTTGAGCCGCTTTTGAGCGAAGAGGTCAGTGATGCCTTCTGGGTCAGTCTTGGGGATGTGCGCGACCAGCGCCGCCATCACCTGGCTCCGGTGGCATTCGATGACCGGCGTTTGGACGTGCCTGCCATACGCCTGCCGGTTGAGGGCAAGCCAGTGCTGTGGGGCATCACCTATCGTCTGGTGATGCAGTTTGTTGAATTGCTGGAACGGCTTGAGAGCGGGGTTGCAAATAACGGAGATTGCTGTAGACTGCCAGAATTGGTGGAACTTAACGAGGAGGAATTATCATGAGTGAGAAAAGTGGCATCATAACGTTTAAAGGTAATCCGATGACTTTGCTGGGACCGGAACTCAAAGTGGGGGACAAAGCCCCTGATTTTGCCGTCGTGGATAATTCCCTGGCCCCGTCATCCCTGGCGTCCTATGCCGGCAAGGTCAAGATCATCAGCTCCGTGCCGTCGCTGGATACGCCGGTCTGCGACACGGAAACCCGCCGGTTCAATCAGGAAGCCGCCTCCCTGCCGGGAGACGTGGTTGTGCTGACAATCAGCCAGGACCTGCCTTTTGCCCAGAAGCGCTGGTGTGGAGCGGCCGGGATTGACAAGGTCGTGACGCTGTCCGACTATCGCGAGCGCTCTTTCGGTCTGGGATACGGTCTGCTGATCAAGGAACTGCTGCTGCTGACCCGCGCTGTCTTTGTGCTGGATTCCGCCAACACGATCCGCTATATCCAGATTGTGCCGGAAGTGACGGCCGAGCCGGATTACGCGGCTGCCATCGCCGCTGCCAAAGCCCTTCTGTAGTCACTGCATTGTGGAGACGCCCATCAGAGGCGTCTCCACAATCTGTTCCCGCCCCGCAGTTTCCTTTAGTCACCAGTCTTACAGCCAATAGCAGTTACGGTATGGTTAAGCTCAAATCGTAGGGTGCAGCGGAGAGCTGTACCACGCTGCCGATTGATGAGTCGAATTCCCCTTCTATTTTAAAGCCGGGATTAATGGAAAAAACGCCCAAAGGTACTGGCGCAGTGCTGGAAACATCACAGTAAAGGGTTGCAAATTCTCCAACAGCAATACCGGTGATGTCGGCAAATATAATTATCAGTTTACTGCCGTTAAGATTAGCACTGATAATGGACGAGGCAGTAGCTGATCCAGATGGTTGCAGATAGCCGGAAAGTACTCCATTGATATCGTTTTTGACGGAAACTCCGTTCGGCAGATTAATTTCCGCTTGAATGCCCAGGATTTTTCTACTGTCTTGCAAGGATCCCGTAGTAAAGAGCTTCTTAACGATGACTCCCGTCGTGTTATTACTGTTAGCCCTGGTAAAAAATGTTGCGGCGGCATTCTGAAGCGTGGCTGCGGCTGTAGCCGTATTACTCTTAAGGGAGGTGATTGTGTTGGCAACGGTGTCGGAGCGATCTTTTACGATTTGGGAGAAAGCCGTGAGTGCCAGGGTATAGCTCCGTTGAGCGGGTGTCGCTGCTGTCAGAGCGTTTGCCGTAGGCGCTAATGGCTGGGTTTTGATGATGTCGTCAACGTTGAACATGATGGCAACGTCTTCATTTTTGATGGCCGCCGTGGTCAGGTTCGCGCCAGCCAGTTGGACCGCCAGTTCGGTAAAGGGTGTTACGGCTGCCGTAACCGTTCCGGACACATTGGGAACAACCGCCCGCAACGGGGCTGCCGCCGGAATTGTTGCATTCGGAATGTCGGTCGCCGGATCGGTGTAGCGGCCGCCGCTCACTTCCACCAGCACCGGGCCGCTATAGGATTGCCACGACAGGCTGTAGGCGCCATCCGCTCCGGTTGTACCGCTGGCAATGGCCGGAGTGACTTTTACGCCATTCTCAATTTTAAATACTTCGACGGTGCCGCCGCTGATCGGCGCTACCGAAGCAACACCGGTGATTTTTGTTATTCCCGAAGGCGCATCAGATCCGCCCCCGCCGCCACACCCGAAAAGGGCCAGCACTACCAGTATCAGACCGCTATAAATAATAAGATTTTTTAGTTTCATAACAGCTCCATTTCGACAAGTAGTGATTCTGCAGGAACGAATTACCGATACAACTACCAGGCAGGAATGGTTCCCACTGCCCGTAACAGGAGCACGATTACATCTTCGATATCGATCTTGCCGTCCGGCGCGGGTTTGAAATTCCTCAACGGTCCGACATCGGCATGTGAAAGATTGAAGGCGGTGGACGGCAGCAGGCCGATCGACATTTTCAGTGCCAGCAGAGCATCAGAAATATCAACCTTGCCATCCCCGCTCACGTCACCATCGGGCAATGCGACAGGCGCTGCGGTTACGAGCAGAACGACGCTGGCGGTGGCATTGTTGTAATTGGCTGTATCGGTTGGGCTGAAGGTGACCGACAGAGTCTGGTTTCCGGCGGTGTTCATGGTCGTGCCTGCAGCCGGGGAGTAGACGAACGATCCGTTCACATTGGCGGTTGCGTTGAGCTGTGTTGCCGACAGAGTGCTGCCGGCAGATACCGCCACCGGAGTCGCCCAGGTGATGACCGGAGTAGTTTTAGCGATGACCAGCGTACCGTTGGCGCTGCCGCTGTAGTTGGCGTTGTTGATAGTTGCCGCAACAGCGTAGTTGCCGGCTGCGGTCGGTGCGGTGGCCGAACCGGCGTAGGTGATTCCTACGGTCAGACCAGCCGGGGTGGTGGTTGCGGTGGCTGCCTTGGCGCTACCGTCATAAGTGAAAGCGAGGGTACCGAGAGTTACGGTGGCGTTGGCCTTGTTGATGGTGAATGCCGCTGTGTTGGATGCGGTGTTGTAGTTGGCGTCAGCCGCCACGGTGGCGGTTACGGAGTAGGTGCCGGCATTGGTGGGCCGGGTTGCGCTTGCAGCGTAGGTTGTGCTGCCGGTTCCGACATAGCTGTAGGTAACAGCGCCGGTGGAGCCGGTCACGGTGGCGGTGCTTGGACCCTGGGCGCTGCCGTTGTAGGTGAAGCTGGTAGCGCCGGTTACGGTAACGGTGGAAGCGCCTTTACCGGTGCTGATGCTCTGCTGAACCTGGGTTGCGGGGTTGTAGTTGGCGTTGCCGGGCTGGTTGGCGTTGATCACGCAGGTGCCTGCGCCGGTGAAGGTAACGACACCGGAGGCCAGCGTACATCCGCTGCTGGCGGCGTCAAGGGTGATGAGGGCGGCCAGACCGGAGGTGGCGCTGGCAGCCGGAGTGTAACTGCCGCCGATGGCCGTGCTGGCCGGGATGGTCGAGGTGAAGCTGACCGTCTGGCCGGCCTTGGCGATAGTCAGGGTTGCGCTGGCGGTGGTGGTGTTGTAGTTGGCGGTATCGGTCGGCGTGAAGGTAACCGACAGGGTCTGCGAACCGGCGCCCAGAACTGTTCCGGCTGCCGGAGTGTAGACAAAGGTACCCGGCACATTGGCGCTGGCATTCAGCTGTACGTTCGACAGAGCGCTGCCGTAGGTGATCGCCACCGGTGTCGCCCAGGTGATGACCGGAGTCTGTTTTATAACCGTAGAACTGACGTTGATGGTGAAATTCTGATAAACACGGGCGCTAATGCCGTCATAAACAAACACCTCGACAGCCTGCGGACCGGTCTGGTTTGTCGCCGGTATCCAGGAAATGACGTTTCCGCTCATGGTCATGCCGTCCGGAGAAACGGTCAGCCCGTAGGTGAGAGGATCACCGTCAGGATCAGTGGCGCTGATCGTGTAGCTATAAGGTTGAGTGATGCTGGCCGTGGTCGGGGCGCTGCTGCTGATAACCGGAGGTTTATTCAGTTTGTTGACTTTCAAAACGAAGCTGTCGCTGGCTGAAAGAGCGCCGACCCCGTTATCCGTTACGGTAACGGTGACCGTATAGACTCCGAATACTGCAACAGGATAGCTGATTGATCCCGTGGCCGAAATCGTCATGCCGGCCGGTTCGCCGCTCAAGCTGTAGGTGAGTGTCTGGCCGGCGTCGTTGGCGCTTGCCGTGGTCTGGACGCTGAAAGTGCTCCCCTCGTTGATGGAAGCATCTTTGATGTCAGTTACGCTCGGAGGCCGGTTACACAACGTGTTGGTAATGATCGCCGGTGCGAGCGGATCCTGAATCGGTACCCGGGTAGGAAAGGCCTGATCGCTGACCAGCAGGATCTCGTTGGTAAAGTCGGTGGTGGAATTGACCGTGACGGTCAACGATTTGGATTGCTGAACCGCTCCGGGAGCCAGATTCGGAAGATCCCAGGTGACCGTATTGGCAGTGGCGTCATAAACGCTGTCGACCGTGGGCGGGTTGTTCGCCGGGGTTATGCCCTTGGGAAGCAAGTCGATCAACTTTACGGCCGTCAGATTTTCGGTAAGAGGCGCTGTATTGAGAAGATTGTCATAAGCAATCGTGTAGCTGGTCTGGCCGCCGTAGGATACGCAGTCGGGAGAGCTGGTTAGTGTTGCCGTAACCGGTTTGGTCGGATAAAAACTGTCGGTGATGGTGAAGGTCACCGATTGGCCGGCCGGAATGGTCAGATCCCACTGCTTGACAAACTGTTTATCGCTGCCGTAGCCGTAAGGGGTCTGGGGAATGCTGAAATTGGTGGGGTCGATGTCTCTCAAGGAGTCCCTGAGGGACAGGCTGCCGTCGTCCAGATCGTACGAACTGGGGGGCAATGAGGAATCATGGGTATAGGTGACCCCGCTGCCGTCTGCCTGGGCACCGTTCTGATAAAGCTTGAAGTTATGAACCTCGATATTGTCGCTATCACCAATAATTGTATCCGCATCACTGAGATCGTAGTCGGAGTATTCGAAAAGATGATAGTCAAGAACTGCAGCAGACGTGTTGGTAATGGTGATTGTCTTCTTCAGGCTGGCTTTGCCGGCCCCCAACGGGTAGGAGGTCAGCTCATAGAGGGCTGAAATGTCAAACTGGCCGGCCAGGGTGTAACTGGTTTGCAGGCTGGTTGGTGTTGGCTGGCTTGAAGCGACTTTTTTGGGCAGCAGGTCAAGTGATTGTTCTGCATCGGACGGTCCTACCCGGTACCAGAACCATTGTTGAAAGACTCTTTCCACAGTGTCCACTGTGAACGAATTAAGACCGGTGAGGGCTGATGTTGAGTCGTCAATCTTTACAAGAGTGTCGATGTTAGCGGCGTCCCGCAACGTCCAGTTCTTCGCCTCGGCGATGGAGGTCAGACACGTCAGTATCAGCAGAAGTTGAATCAGTACAATGGTTCTCTTTTTCAAACCCTTCATCACGCTACTCCTTGCAGGATTCTCCGGAATCCCTGAAAGAAAAATACGATTTCACAACTGTTTTTCAACCCGTTTCAGCATGATCGAATTCAGTACCACCGAAACCGATGAAAAGGCCATTGCCAGCCCGGCGTATTCCGGTTTGAGGGTGATGCCGTACTTGTACAGCAGGCCGGCCGCCACCGGGATGCCGAGCACGTTGTAGAACAGGGCCCAGAACAGGTTCTGTTTGACCTTGGAGAGGGTGGCCCGACCGATTATTATTGACCGGACCACATCCTGCAGATCATCCCGCATCAGCACGATATCGCCGGTCTCCTTGGCCACATCGGTGCCGCCGCCGATGGCGATGCCGATTTCGGCCTGGGCCAGGGCCGGGGCGTCGTTGATGCCGTCGCCAACCATGCCGGTAATCAGGCCGCGCGCCTGATAGTCCCTGACAATCTCCTGCTTGCGTCCCGGCAGGACTTCCGCCTCGAAGCTGTCAACGCCGGCCTGCTGGGCCACCACGGCTGCCACGTTGGCGTGATCGCCGGTGATCATGCAGGTTTTGATGCCGATCCGACGCAGCTCGGCCACGGCTGCCGCCGATCCGGGTTTGAGCGTGTCGGCAAAGGCGGCCACTCCCACCAGTCCCTTGCCGACGGCCACATAAACCAGGGATTTGCCGACAGCGGTCAATTCTAGCACTTTTTTCGCCAGCGGCGCCAGATCAATTCCCTCTTCCAGCATCAGACGTTCGTTGCCGACCGCCAGATGATAGCCGCCATAGGAACAGGTGATGCCATAGCCACCGCGCTCCTCGAAATCGGTTGCCTCCCCTGCCTGAATCCCGGCTTCGCGCGCAGCTGCCAGCGCCGCCTGGGCCAGCGGGTGGGTGGAGTAGGCTTCGGCGGTTACCAGGCACTCCAGTAGTTTTTCCGGATCGATGCTGCGGGAGACCGGCAGCAGATCGGTCATCTCGGGTGTTCCCCTGGTCAGGGTGCCGGTTTTGTCCAGCAGCAGCACCTGCAGGTTGGAGATGATCTCCAGCGCCGAACCCTTCTTGACCAGTATCCCCCGTTTCAGGGCGATGCCGCTTCCGACCATGATGGCGGTCGGCGTTGCCAGACCCATGGCGCAGGGGCAGGCAATCACGACTACGGCAATGGCGAAACGGAAGGCGGTCAAAAAGTCGCTGGAAAGCAGGTTGAACCAGACCAGGAAGGTGGCGGCCGCCAGCAGCAGTACGAGCGGTACGAACCAGGCTGAAACCGCATCGGCAAAACGCTGGATCGGGGCTTTGTCGCCCTGGGCTTCGCGTACCATTTTGACAATCTGGGCCAGCAGGGTGGCTTCGCCGATGCGGGTGGCGCGAATCCGCATGACGCCGTTAGTGCTGATGGTGGCGCCGGTCACGCTGTCGCCGGATTTTTTAAGAACCGGCAGCGATTCGCCGGTTACCATGCTTTCATTGACAGCACCGCCGCCGTCGATGACTTCGCCATCGACCGGGATTGTGTCGCCGGCCCGCACCAGCACGATGTCGCCGACCCGCACCAGGGAGGCCGGCACCTCTTTCTCGCCCGCTTCAGTCATCAGGATGGCTTTGTCGGCCTGCAGATGCAGCAGGCTCTTGAGCGCTTCACCGGCTTTGCCCCGGGCCCGCGCCTCCAGGTATTTGCCCAGTCGGATAAAGGCGATCAGCATGGCCGACGTTTCGAAGAAAACCGCGCTGTGTGAGCCCAGCAGTCCAAAGTAGGCCGCCAGCGAATAAAAATAGGCGGCCGAGGTGCCCAGTGCCACCAGCACGTCCATGTTGGCTGTACGGTTTTTGATGGCGCTCCAGGCGCCACGATAGAAGATTAAGCCGGCCGAGAACTGTAGTCCGGTGGCCAGCAGCAGGTTGAGCTGCATTACGGCCCGGTTGGAGTGCATCCCCATTGTCAGCATTATCGGCAGCATCGCGACCAGCGAGATGATCAGCCAGGTGCGCTGGGAACGCAGGGCGTCATCGTTGTCCGTTTCGGTGCGGCTGATTTCGCGCGGAGTGTAGCCGGCAGCCTGGACAATCGAAAAAATGTCCGCTGAATTAAGCGCCTGCGAGTCAAAGCGCACAAAACCGGTCTCGGCTGCCAGGTTGACGATGGCGGTGCTGATGGCGGGGTTTTCCAGCAGTTTCTTTTCGAGTGTATTTACGCAAGAGGCGCAGTGCAGGCCCTGTACGCCGAAGGTCAGCTCGCCGGGCGGTGCGGTCCGCCGGATACCGTAGCCCAGCTCTTCGACTCTTCGCATGATTTCATCGGCGGAAAGCGTCGCTTGGTCACGGGTAACGGTCAGCTCTTCCGTGGCAAAGTTGACAGCCGCAGCCTGCACGCCTTCCAGCAGAGCTATCTCTTTCTCTATACGGGCGGCGCAGCTGGTGCAGGACATGCCGCTGATGGAATAGGTTTCTTTTGTCATCGTTGGATCAGTGTCGTCTGAAGTCGCCATGCACGAAATGCCCCCAGGTGATTTTTATGGCGGATGCGATCGGAAGCGCCAGCAGTATGCCCCAGAATCCCAGGGTTTCCCCCAGTGCCATGACCATGATGATGGTCACCAGGGGGTTGAGGTTCATGGCTTCCTTGAAGACCAGCGGCTTGATGATATAGCCTTCCACAAAGTAGATCAGCGCAAAAGCGATGCCGGTCTGGCTGAGCACATCGATGGACTGGTACTTGAACCAGGCAAAGAACAGGGCTGGCAGCGTGGCGATCAGCACACCGATGAAGGGCAGTATGGAAGCGGCGCCGGCAAAAATACCGCAAAATATGGGGTGAGGTATGTCGATAATCAGAAGTGATATCGTGGCCAGTATCGCCACGATGATCGAAACTGCGACCTGGCCGCGCAGGTATCCGCCAATGCTGCTGTTGACTTCTTCGCCGATGCCCAGAATCAGTTCGCGGCGATAGACGGGAATCCAGGAGGAGATGGTGTCCTTGACGGTCTGTTTGTAGTAGAGCATGAAGAAAACCAGGATCGGGGAAAGAACCAGATTGAAGAGGTTGAAGAAGATGCTGGTTCCGAAACTGTAGACCCAGGTGCCGGTGCTTTCGGCGGCAGTATCGATCTTGGCGGTAGCCTTGTCGATC
Source organism: Deltaproteobacteria bacterium (assembly GCA_021850095.1). Classification (GTDB taxonomy): domain Bacteria; phylum Desulfobacterota; class Desulfuromonadia; order Geobacterales; family Pseudopelobacteraceae; genus JACRCG01. The sequence goes on along the minus strand of JAJZRX010000026.1, from coordinate 19,184 downwards.
AGCCAGTCGATTTCTTCGGAACCGTAGCGTTCCGGAATCCGTTCCTTCCATTCCAGAGCCAGCTGCTTTATTTTTTGAATATAAAGCGGCAGGTCACGGATAAAGGCATTCCAGTTGATCGTGATGGCCGGCACGATGAATGTCAGGAAAAAAATAGTCAGAACGCCGAGGAAGACGTACAGCAGTACCAGGGCGTAGACGCGTTTTATTCCGCGCTGTTCGGCGCGCACCAGAAACGGGTCGAGCAGATAGGCAATTACCCAGGAAAGCAGGAAGCAGGAAATGGTGTGCTGCAGTGCATAGCCGACGATGGCCAGTAGGCAGAAGGTCAGTATGACGGCAATGTATTTGCCGTAATCGTTGCGCGGCAGGTGGCTGTGATGTTCGTGGCTCACGCTTGCCCTCCTAGGGGCGCATCACGTCCTGGGTGAGCGCATCGACAGTGAAGAGGTTGTTCTCTTCCAGCCAGACCTTCAAGCGGCTGGAAAGAAACTGATCCTTCAGCAGCATCAGACGTTCTTCTTCCTTGGGAAAGAAAGAGAGGATGTCCTCTGTCTTGCCGTACGGTTGCCTGCCCGCCAATGAATTGTCCAGCATGCTTTTCAGGCAGGGATCTTCAACGGAGGTTACAAAGCCGGACATAATCTGCCGTTCGCTGCGATAATCAAAAGGGGGGATTTCCAGAAAGCGTCCCTGGTTCTTTTCCAGCTGCTGCAGTTCGGAGTTCTCCTCCGATGAGGGGATGAAGAATATCTCTCCGGTGAAGCGATCCAGAAAATAGATTCGATCTGCTTCTCCATTGGTAAAGGCGGCCAGCAGATCTTCCCATGATATTTCCACGTTGTGAACAGACGGCATTAATCGCTCCCGTTTTCTTCTTGTTGACTTTTTGCAGCGTGTCGAAGCACAATCCGGCCCATGCGAGCCATTTTTCTGGCCGATGCCCATCTCAAGGCGCCGGACGATGACAACTATCAGCAGTTACTACGGTTTTTCCATGATCTGGAGGGGAAAGTCGACACTCTTTATATCATGGGCGATCTGTTTGACTTCTGGCTGGGCTTTCCCTCACAGCCATTTCGGCAGTTTGATGCGGTGCTGGATGCCCTGGAGCGTCTGGTCACGGGCGGTTGCCGCCTGGTTTATTTTGAAGGCAACCACGACTTCCACCTGGGTGAGGTTTTCTCCAAACGGCTGCGGGCGGAGATTCATGTCGGACCCTGCATCGAAAATGTGCAGGGGAAGCGCCTGTATCTTTGCCATGGCGACCAGATCAATAAAGAAGACCGGCACTATCGTCTGCTGCGCTTCGTTCTGCGTAGCCGGGTCATCGCCGCCAGCATCGGCTGGTTCCCCCCCTCCTGGGCTCTGAAGGTCAAGGCGCGCTTGCAGCGGCGCAGCCGAGCCAGCTATAAGGTCAAAAGGCAGCGCTGGGATTATCGGCAGATCCTGCTGGATTTTGCCCGTTATCTGCAGCAGCGGGAATGCGACGGTCTGGTGGCCGGGCATTTTCATCTTGCCCTGCAGGAAAAGCTTGCCGGGCGACCCTTTACGCTGCTTTCACTGGGGGACTGGATGGGACAGTACACCTACGGTGAGATGCTGGATGGCGAGCTGCGGCTGATGCACTACTCTCCGCACCAGTTCCCGCCACGTCCCTGAAAGAAGTTACTGCTTTTCGAAAAAGGCTTCCAAAGCCTGCTCGCCAACCTGTGACGCCTTTATCTTCCATTTGGCAGGATTTATGACCAACGCCACCAGTGCAATGCGCGGATTCTGCATTGGCGCAAAGGCCGCAAACCAGGTGTAATGACCTTTGGGATCGGTTCCGTTGATCGATCCAGTTTTGGCGGCTATCGGCACATCCAGAAGCGGTCGCCCCTGACGGTCGTGAAAGGCTTTGCGCGATGTTCCGGTCAGAACCGTACTGGACAGCATTTGCGTCAGTGATGTTGCCGTCTCCTGGGTTACCAGTCTGCGGATTTCCTTCGGAACGAAAGTTTCCTCTTCTCTTCCCTTTTCATCCTGAATGCTGCTGGTCAAGCTGGGCGCCATCATCCGGCCGCCGTTAGCAATGGCCGACATGATGACTGCGGCGTGCAGGGGGGAAATTTTGACATCATGATCCAATCCTGCTCCCATCAGCATCAGATCATTGTCGCTCTGTGGCTCGGCTGCCTGGCTTGGTTTGGCCGGGCTGCCGGGGAAAAGCTCCTGATTGAAACCGAAGCGGGAAACGCTTGCCATAACGGACGTTTTGCCGGCAAAGTCGGAAGCAAGGCGGCCGTAAACGGGGTTGATCGATTTTCCCATGGCATAGGTCACATCCGTCTGGCTGTTTTTGCCCCGCGGATTGATTTCCCAGTAGCGCGGGGATTCCGACGTGGCCCCGCCCCGGAATTCGATTACGGAATCGGGGGTTATCGTACGGCTCTCAAGCGCCGCCGAGGCGGTTATGATTTTGAACAGTGAAGCCATCGGGTACAGGCTATATGCTGAACTCTTGATCCAGTCCGGATCGACTGAAGAATAGGATGTCATGCCGAGGATGCGTCCGGTAGCCGGTTCCAGTGCCACGAACACACCATACGGAACCTGGTGCTGGGCCATATAGTCATGTACCCTTCGCTGCAGGCTACCCTGAATGGTGTAGTTGATCTGCCGGCCGTCGGAGGTTCTTGCCGTCAGTTGGTCTCCGCTGGTTTCGGCATTGTCGAGCAGCAGACCGGCCAGTTCGAAGTGATTGGGGGAGTCGGGAAGCCTGGCTGCCTCGACCGTTTTCGGCGTGCTTTCGGTGAATGCCGTCAGCCAGCTTCCCACACGTTTCAGGGCGGTTTTGGAATGTTTCAGGGTTGTGAAGCAGACCGGCGCCAGGGCCAGGACTATGGCCAGAAAGAGCAGAGTCAGCTTCAGCTGCTGCAGGCGCTTTCCGGTCGGGATCTGCAAGCGGAAGTTCGAGCTTCTGACGTTTGATTTCAGACGTCTGTTGCGGGAACTGCCGCCAAGCGGGCCGAGTTTGGGAAAACGATTTTTTTGTGACAAGTATTTGAGATCCTGCATGATGTCCCGGTGTGCATTTTAATTGCTGGACTATACCGTTAAACGCCGGATTTTGTCAACGTGCCAGGCTGTTTTTCAGAATGTGTTGATGCGGTTTATGAATGCGATCAGCAAACCGTAGTGGTGGTGGTCGAAAAGCATCGAAATACGCGGCAGATCCGCCAGATCCGGCTCGTCGATTTCTTCGGGATATGCTTCGCAGCTGTGAATGGTATCCCCTTTTTTGATCAGTTCTGAAAATTCATCGGACAAGGTCGCAATCTGTTCCGCGGTAAGTTTTTTGGTCAGGCGTATGATCAGGCGGTTTTCAATGAAACGGAGCGAGTGGTAATTGCGGTAAAAGGTGTTGATGACATCCAGCGCTTCCTGTTCGTCACGGGTAATCGTAAAGAGCGAAAAGTCTTCGCCGGAAATAAAGCCCTTGACCAGCAGGCTCTCTTTGACGAAATCGAAGAACTGTTCCCAGTAGCCGTCCTTATCATCCATCAGGATCAGCGGTTTCGGAGACGTTTTGCCGGTCTGGACCAGGGTAAAGACTTCCATGGCTTCATCCAGAGTCCCGAATCCGCCCGGAAAAACGACGATGGCGTCCGCCTCCTTGACGAAAGCCACCTTGCGGTTGAAAAAGTATTTGTAGGTTACCAGCCGGGGATTGCGGTACATGACCGGATTCGGTTTTTGCTCGAAGGGCAGGCGGATGTTGACCGCAAAGGAGTTTTCGCTGCCGGCGCCTTCGTTGCCGGCCTGCATGATGCCGGGGCCGCCGCCGGTGATGACCATGTAGCCGTTGTCCGCCAGGCTGCGGCTGAAGCTGACGCATTTCTGATACATCTCTTCCTGCTGTTCGGTGCGGGCAGAGCCGAATATGGTTACTTTTTTTCGGTGTCGGTAGGGACCGAAAACCCGGGCAGTGTAGCGCATCTCGCGCAGCGTGCGGTTAATCAGCTTCAGATCGGCCAGGTAGTCCACATCCTGGCCGATCTTCAGGGTCGAAAGCAGCATTTCCTTGATCATGGCCGGATGATGAATGTTACCGGTCTCCTCAATCAAGCGGCTGATAATCTGGTCTACCTGCTGATTTGTGCGGGAAAAGCTTAAATCCATGGTTCCGGCCCTTTCGCTGGTTGGTGTGCGTCAAAATAATTCTTCTTAAACAGGTCTTGTCCGCCCCGCAGGGCGTGTCTGGTGACGGCAAAGGTATCACAGGCGGCTTTGCAAAGTAAACGCCTGATAGCGCGCTTGTCCGGCGATTAAGCTTGAAACGGCATAACTGTTTTGATATAAGGAACCGTTGTTCCGTATAAATCCTGCAGTGATGCATTCAACAGCCGAGAGGCAAGGAGACAGGGCATGTCCAATCCACAGCTGGTCATGTACGATGAAGAATTTCAGGAAATCAACGATGTCATTGGACGGTTGCTGAAGGAAGCCAATGCCAAGGTGATTTTTCTGGTTGATAAAAACGGCCAGCTCATTTCAGGTGTGGGCGAGACTGAAAGGTTCGATACGACCTCGCTCGCATCGCTGACCGCCGGCAATATAGCCGCAACCGGCGGACTTGCCAAGCTGATTGGTGAAAAGGAATTCTCGATCCTCTTCCATGAAGGGGAAAAGGACAACCTGCACATATCGATTGTTGGCGGTCGGGTCATTCTGGTGGTTCTGTTTGACAGCCGCTCTTCACTCGGACTGGTCAGGCTGCGCGTCAAAAAATCATCGGAAGAGCTTTCGACGATCTTTGAAAAGCTTATGAAAAAGTCGGAGGAACGTGAAAAGCGCGGTTCGTCCGAGTTTCCGTTTGCCGAGATAACCGATGACGACATCGACAACCTTTTCAGCTGACTGATCACGAGGTGAGTTAACGATGTCTTTTATCAACTATGCTTCACGGGAAATAAACTGCAAGATCGTGTACTACGGCCCGGGATTGTGCGGTAAAACCACCAATCTTCAGTATGTCTACCAGAAAACCGCTCCGGATGCCAAGGGCAAGATGATCAGCCTGGCAACCGAGACGGAGCGCACCCTGTTCTTTGACTTTCTGCCGCTTTCGTTGGGGGAGATCCGCGGATTCAAGACCCGTTTTCATCTCTATACCGTTCCCGGCCAGGTTTTTTACGACGCTTCCCGCAAGCTGATCCTGAAAGGGGTCGATGGTGTTGTTTTTGTCGCCGATTCCCAGGAAGAGCGAATTGATGCCAATATCGAGTCGCTGGAGAACCTTCGGATCAATCTCAAGGAGCAGGGTTATGATCTGGACAAGCTGCCCTATATCATTCAGTACAATAAACGCGACCTGCCGGGTGCAATGCCGGTGGAAGAATTGCGGCGCGAGTTGAACCCGACCAATGTACCGGAGTTTGAGGCTTGCGCCACTACCGGCGAAGGGGTTTTTGAAACGCTCAAGGCGGTCGCAAAGCTGATCCTTATTGATCTGAAAAAGGGGAAATAGGGGCGGATCACGTCGGGTGGTGGTTCTTAATGCTTGATTTTTTTTATGCGGCATGGTAGTTAACGCATCCCACCATGCTTGAAGAGTACACATACGGAGAGATGGCCGAGTAGGTCGAAGGCGCTCGCCTGCTAAGCGAGTATACTGGGAAACCGGTATCGAGGGTTCGAATCCCTCTCTCTCCGCCACTATTTATCCGGATAGCTAATTGACTCCTGCACTCTACCTAAAGAATATTCCGTTTGTGCTTTGTGCTCTGGGCTTCATGACGGCCTGTCAGGGCAAAAGTGAACAGTCGCCCGGTTCGCTTCAGCCAACCGTCTCCCATAAAATCGCCAAAGAGAAAAATGTTGTTGTCCCGCCGGAAGTCGAACGTTCCTGGAAAGCTGTAAAAATCGCTGTCATCGACAAACGCCGCGCCACCGAGAATATCTATACCGTGCCCATCGGCGGCGTCTTCCGTCTTCCGTCCTCGAATCTGACCATTGCAGCCGAGGCCTTCCTGCCTTCCTTTGTCATGGAGGGCACCACCATGACGTCCTCGTCAAATAAACTGGACAACCCGGGCGTCAAGGTCAGGATTACGGACAGCGGTCAACCGGTTTTCAGCGGCTGGCTCTTCTCACGCTTTCCCACCACACACGCCGTCACCCATCCCAAATTCGGTTTTACCCTGGTGGGCGCGGTGCCCGCTTCCAAATAAACCCGGCTGGCCCGCAACCCCTATTTAACGGGAATACCTTCTCTGGCCAGTTGGTCGCAGCGTTCGTTTTCGGCGTGGCCGGCATGGCCGCGCACCCATTTCCAGTGCACCGTGTGCGAGCGGGTCAACTCAAGCAGCTGCTCCCACAGATCGCGGTTGACCACCGGCTCTTTCTTGCTGTTGCGCCACTCTTTGCGCTGCCAGCCCGCAATCCATTCCGTCATGCCTTTGACCAGATACTGGGAATCGGTCGTGATCGTCACCCGGCAGGGGCGGGTCAATAAACGCAAGGCCTCTATGGCGGCGCTCAATTCCATGCGGTTGTTGGTTGTCTCCCTGGCTCCGCCGCTGATTTCCTTTTCGTGTTTGCCGCAGCGCAGAATGGCTCCATAGCCGCCCGGTCCCGGGTTGCCGCTACAGGCGCCATCGCAGAATATTTCCACCGATTGCAGATCAGGCTTCGCCACAATATGCTCCTTCCTCTTTCAGCAGTTGCGCGATGGACTGCATGACCCGCTCGACGATCAACTGATGGGTTTCCTTGCTGTCTTCCCTTTGATACAGATCGCTGAAATCAAGAGGGGAGCCGAAAACGACCGCACCCCGTTGCCCCAGACCGGGGAATTTCCAGTGATTGAGCCCTGTCAGCGCGGTTGGTATCACGGTCGGGCGGGTATCGTAGATGATTTTTCCAACACCGCGGTTACCCTTGCCCAGCCTGCCATCCTTGTGTCGGGTTCCCTCGGGGAAGAGCATGACTTTCTGGTCCAGCAGCAGATCGTTCAGAACCAGATTGGCCTTGAGATCCCTTTTTCTTTTGACCGGAAAAGCTCCCCATGACGAATATATCAGGCGCTGGAACGGTTTCTCGAACAGCTCCTCCTTGGCGGGAGCCCAGAGCATCTGAAAGTGATTGTATCTGATGACCGCCCAGGGGAGGAAGATCGTCTCGTAGGCCGAAATATGGTTGGAGGCCAGCAGCACCGGGCCGCTGCGGGGGATGTTGGCGCTGCCCTTGATGACAAAACGGTTCAGGACGGAAGCGTATGTTCCGACCACATATACGGAAAATGTTACCCAACAACGCTGCAGCAGGTGTGCCCTCACGGAAATCCCTTTCATGACCGGTTCGACCGATATTAACCGCTTGCTTATAGCACGTCGCGGCGTTCCGGGCAACTACCGCCGGATCGTTATAATAATCCGTTGAAATATGTTTTATAGTTGGTATAGTTAATTCAGGCGGTTGTGAAGGTTTTCCCGCAGTTGGCAAGCGACCTCAAGAGGTGCGTCGAATAGGCTGCCGTCTGAAACGAAGGTGAGTATGCGCGGACACGAGACAATATTATTGGCAGAAGATGACTGCTTTGTCAGGGATGCCACGGTTGCTATCCTGGAATATGGCGGCTACCGGGTCATCACCGCTGAAAACGGTCAGGATGCCGTGCGGCTGTTCAGGGAGAACAGGGTCGACATGCTGCTGATGGATGTCATGATGCCGGTCATGAATGGCGTGGAGGCCTACCGGATGATCAGGGAAACCAGCCCCGAAATCCGGGTTCTCTTTACCAGCGGCTATACCGCCGAGGTATTGGACCGGGAACTGATCGAAGCAAAAGATGTGCGCCTGCTGCATAAGCCGATTCCACCCGACACGCTGCTCAAGGCGGTACGGGAAATTCTGGATGCCGGAAAATGAAGGTGAAGGGGAGAAAAACGGTTTTTAACGGGATGGTGATCGATATCGAACAGCTGGAGGTGGAGATTGGCTCAAAGGGATTTCACACCTTTCAGGTGGTTCGTCATCCCGGAGGGGCGGCGATTCTGCCGGTGCATGGAGATGGAACGGTTTCTCTGATCCGCCAGCTGCGCCCGGCGGTGGCTGCGGCGCTGCTGGAAATACCGGCTGGCCGGTTAAGTCCCAGCGAATCGCCCGCCGAATGCGCTCGTCGGGAATTGCTGGAGGAGACCGGTCTGCGGGCGGGTAAGATTGTTCCGCTCGGATCGATCCATTCGTCACCCGGCGTCTTCGATGAAGTCATCCATCTGTATGCGGCGCTGGACATGTGCGAAGGCCTGGCCGAGCCTGAAGCTGACGAGGATATCCAGGTTATCCGCCTGAACTTGTCAGATGTCCTGGCGATGGCCGCCGATGGCCGCATCAGCGATTCCAAGACGCTTGCGGCGCTGCTTCGCTGGCAGCTGCTGCAGGGTAGCGAAGGGTGCAATGCCTGAATTTGCCGTCAGTGAAGAAAAAAACCGCTGGCTGCGCCTGAAGATGGCCGAGTTGGGTGTGCGCGAGGAGGATCTGGATGAGAGTTTTGTCCGTTCTTCCGGCAATGGCGGCCAGCATGTCAACAAAACATCCAGCTGCGTCCAACTCAAGCATAAACCGACTGGGCTGCAGGTGTCCTGCATGCGGGAGCGGAGTCAGTCGCTGAACCGTTTTCTGGCGCGCCGTGAGCTGCTGGAACGAATCGAGGCTGCTTCCGGCGTCATGACACCCGAAATGAAGCGCATCGAGAAACTCCGCAAACAGAAAGACCGACGCAGACGCCGTACAGTCAGCTAGTTTCCATCCGGAAAGGGTGCTTTTTCCCCTTGGCGGCGTCAATCTTCGGCTTTGCTTGTGCGGCGTACCGATGTACGCCTCCGCGCAATTCCTCGATTTCCTTGCCAAGAGAAAAAATCCCCGCTTTCCAAGTCGGAAACAAACAGTTTCTCGTCCGGCGTTTCCGGACGGAAACCAGCTAGTGCGCTTCGCTCCAGTTGGCGCCGTAGCTGATATCGACCTTCAGCGGAACATTCGTTTCAACCGCCCGCGACATTTCCTCTTCCACCAGCGTTTCCATCCGTATCAGTTCATCCTTCGGAACCTCGAAAACCAGTTCGTCGTGCACCTGCATTATCAGGCGGCTGTGCAGCTTTTCAGCGCGGATACGGGCATGGACCCGAATCATGGCGCATTTTATGATATCGGCCGCCGAGCCCTGGATCGGGTAGTTGATCGCGTTGCGCCGGGCAAAGGCCAGGACATTGCCGTTTGTGCTTCTGATGTCCGGTATCGGCAGGCGCCGCCCCAGGATGGTTGTCACGTAGCCCTTCTCTTCAGCAGTTCGGATGCAGGAATCCAGAAAGTCGATCGCGCCGCTGTGGCGCTGCTTGTAGGTGGCGATAAACTCCTCGGCGGTCTTGCGGGCGATGCCCAGCTGTTTGGCGAGGCTGAAGGCCCCCTGGCCATAGATAATACCAAAGTTGATGGTCTTGGCCTGGCGGCGCATTTCCGGTGTGACCATCTCCGGAAACAGCCCGAATACCTCGGCAGCGGTGCGGGTATGGATATCTTCATCGTTGGCGAAGGCATGACAGAACACCTTGTCAGCGGAAAGATGGGCCAGAACCCGCAGTTCGATCTGGGAATAATCGGCCGAAAGGATGACGTGCCCAGGCGGAGCGATAAAGGCATGGCGAATGCGCCGCCCCTCTTCGCTGCGGATCGGTATGTTCTGCAGATTGGGATCGGATGATGAAAGCCGTCCGGTGGCGGTGACGGTCTGGTTGTAGGAGGTGTGCACCCTTCCGGTTCGCGGATTGACCAGACGCGGCAAGGCATCGCTGTAGGTAGATTTAAGTTTGGCAAGGCCGCGATAATCAAGGATCAGACGGGCGATCTGATGTTCTTCGGCCAGCAGGGTCAGCACCTCGTTATCGGTGGACCAGCCGGTTTTGCCTTTTGTTTTTTTGCCGCTCTTCAACCCCATTCGTTCAAAGAGTACGTCGCCCAATTGCTTGGGAGAATTGAGGTTGAAGCGCTCACCGGCCAGATCGAAGATGCGTTCTTCCACTTCCGCCATCCGTCCGGAAAAGGCGGTCGAAAGGCCGTTAAGAAGCCCGCTGTCCAGCAGTACCCCGCAATTCTCCATCTCCCCCAGGATCGGCACCAGCGGCATCTCCACCGTGTGGAACAGCCGATCCAGCCCTTCGGTCGCCAGCAATGGCTCGAATTTGCGCCGCAGCAGCCAGCTGGCGTCGGCATCTTCGCAGGCATAGCGGGCCGCAGCTTCAATTTCGACTTCAGCAAAGTTCTTCTGGTTTTTACCGCTGCCGGTCACTTCGCTGTAGCTGATCATGCGGTGATTGAGATGCTCCTGGGCCAGGGCGTCCAGGCCGTGAGCCGTGCGGGACGGATTGAGCACATAGGAGGCCAGCATCGTGTCGAACCAGATCCCTGCCAGCGCTATGCCGTTATTGGCCAGGACCTGCATATCGAACTTGATGTTCTGGCCGACCTTGCGCAGGGCAGGATTTTCAAAAAGCGGCCGCAGGGTTTCAAGTACGGTCGCGCGCGGGAGCTGGCCGGGAGCACAATTTTCCGCGTGGTTAGCCGCCTCTGTCGGGGAAGAGGAAAAGAGCGGCCCGTTTCCTGCCGGGAGAGGGGAGAGTAGCGGCGTTGTCAGATGCCCGACCGGGATGTAGCAGGCCTGATGATCCTTGCAGGAGAACGACAAGCCGACAATTTCAGCCAGGCGCGGGTCAAGACTGGTGGTTTCCAGGTCAAAGGCAAATTCGGCGCTGTCTTGCAGATCCCGGATCAGTTGCCGGAGCTGTTCCACGGTCGTGACGGTGCGGTAATCATCACGGGAAAGGGTGGGCTGGGCGGTAAACTCCCTGACCAGCGAGGTAAAGCCGAACTCCTTGAAGAGCGCGTTCAGTGCGGCGGTGTCCGGCTCGCAGGCGACCAGATCGGCATCGCTGACAGTGATCGGCACATTGCGTTCGATGGTGGCCAGTTGCCGGGACAGCAGAGCCTGTTCGCGGAATTCCCTCAATTTCTCGCCGTTCTTGCCCTTCACTTCGCCGGCGCGTTCCAGAAGGGCGTCCAGGCTTCCGAACTCCTGCAGCAGCTTGATGGCGGTTTTCTCGCCAATGCCCGGCACGCCGGGGATGTTGTCGGAGGAATCGCCGGCCAGTCCCAGGATGTCCGGCACCAGTTCCGGTGCGACTCCGAAACGTTCATGAACTTCGGCTATTCCCGATGTCTTGCCCTTCATCGTATCCAGCAGCGTGACCCGCTCGGTTACGATCTGCATCAGATCCTTGTCGCCGGTCACGACAACGACCTGTCCGCCCCGTGAGCTGTACTCCTGTGCCAGGGCTCCGATGATGTCGTCGGCTTCAAATCCTTCCAGCTCCAGGGCCGGAATATTGAAGGCCCGGACGACATCGCGGATGCGGCCGACCTGGGCACGCAGGTCGTCCGGCATGGATTCCCGGTTGGCTTTGTAAGCCGGGTAGATCTGATTGCGGAAGGTGATCCGTCCGGCATCGAAGACCACCGCCAGGTGCCGGGGGTGGTGATCCTTGAGCAGTTTCAGCAGCATCTGCACAAAACCGTAGATGGCGTTGGTCGGCTGCCCGCTTGGCGATGACAGGTGGCGGATGGCGAAGTAGGCGCGGTAGATATAGGATGAACCGTCCACCAGATAGAGGGTGTTGTTTGTGGTCATTGGGCTCCCTCGCAATCCGGTGTTTCCCGCGTGAAGAGCAGAAACGCCATTGAGGGCCGCCGGCTGGATTCGCGCATGGCGAACTGCATGCCGTCGAAACGCCACCCCTGTGCGCTCCAGCGGTTAAGGGCTTCTTCGATGGCATCTTCGGTAACGGTTCCCAGCTCAATGACTTTATAGGTAAGCATGACGGATCCTTTGGATGGAATTTAAACACAATAGTGCAATGCTTGTTCAGGCTTCAAGAAGAAATGGTTGCTCTGGATTTCAGATGCTGTTTCCGGAATAAAAAAGGCGGCCCGAAAGCCGCCCTGATGTTTCAATGTAGGGGAGTATTATTTCTGGAAGCCGAGCTTGGTGGAAATCTCTTCGCCGGCCTTGATTACCAGCGGAACAAGTTCGTCTTTCATTCGCTCTTCGGAGAAGCGCATCGAGGGGCCGGAAATGCTGACCGCGCCGATGATGCGGCGGGTGTAATCGCGGATCGGCGCGCTGACGCAGCGCACCCCGATGTCCAGCTCTTCATTGTCGATGGCATAACCCTGCTCGGCGATGACTTTGAGCTGTTTTTTAAGTGTATCCCGGTCGGTGATCGTATGGGGCGTGTAGCGCTGCAGCTCTTTGCCGGGCAGGTAGTTTTCCAGCTCTTCGTCGTTCATGTAGGCGATCTGGATTTTGCCGGCAGCCGTGCAGTAAGCCGGCAGCCGCGAGCCGACCCTGGGGACGACCCTGACAGTCATGGCGGTTTCAACCACATCCAGGTAGATGATGTGGTAATCCTTGAGGATTGAAACGTAGGTGGTTTCGTTGCATTCGTGCACCAGCGTCTCAAGCACCGGTTTGGACTGGCGCAGCAGACCCATCTGCTTGATGAAGGTCTGACCCAGCTCCAGGGTTTTCAAGCCCAGGCGATAGTTCTCCGTTACCCGGTTTTGTTCGATATAGCCCCGGGATTCCAGGGTCGCCAGCAGCCTGAAAACGTTATTCTTGTGGAGCTTGAGGCGCTTGCTGAGTTCCGTTACCCCCAGTTCGTCCACTTCGCCGTGAAACTGCTCCAACAGATCGAGAGCATGGGAAACCGCCTGGATCAGATATTCCGATTTTTCTTTTTTAGCCATGAATGAGCATCCTGTGATAGAAAAAGTGTCAAAAATGTGCCACGCAACCTGTCAAAATTACTAGGTTAATTAAAAACAGAGTAAAATATGGCTGGTAGAGCGAAATTTTTCTAAATCCTAGAATATTGTTTTATAATTGTCAAGTGCTAAAAATTGCATTATATTTCAATAAAGCCGGCTGGAAAATCGTTTACAAAATAGTTGAATAATAGAACAAAACGAGGTTGGTATGTTAAATCTTCGGAAAAAGATCCTGGTGGCCATTGATGGCTCACCGCAGTCAGACAAGGCTGCCGAGGAGGCGGTGCGGCTGGCGGCCGGCAATCAGAGCCAGTTTAAAAGTCCGGTCTTTGCGCTGCTGGTACTGCCCAATGCCCCGACATCGACCTATACCGATTTTGTGCCTTCGGCTCCGATGACGGAAACCGAAAAATGGGATGAACTGCGTCAACGCATATTCTATGTGGTGGAGAAATGTGCCGCTGAACATGACATTCCCCTGGAAATGATTGTGGAGTACGGTGATCCGGCCGAGAAACTGATCGATTTCGCCAAGCGCGAATCCATTGACGTGATTGTTATCGGCAGTTCCAGCAAGGGGTTTATCGAGCGGCGCATCAAGGGAAGCATTTCCCACAAGGTCGCCAGCAGCGCCCCCTGTTCCGTCTATATTGTCAGAGGTTAAATTGAAGATTCTTATCAAATTTGTGTGCCTAGTGTCTGTGTCGTTCACCCTGCTGTTTCCCCTGCCGACTGCCGCTGCCGAATCATTCCGGGTGCCGATTCTGCTGTATCACCGTTTCGGCCCGACCGTCGCCGACGGCATGACCATTACCACGCCGGTTTTCGAATCCCACATGAAGTATCTGCATGACAACGGCTACAAGGTCATACCGCTGCGCCAGCTGATCGATCATTATCGCGGCAAGGCGCCGGCTCCGGCGCCGAAATCGGTCGTTATCGTGGAGGACGACGCCCACAAGTCGGTCTACAGCGATATGCTGCCGATCATGCGCAAATACCGCTACCCGGTTACGATCTTCACCTATCCTTCGGCCATTTCCAACGCCAGGTACGCCATGACCTGGGATCAGCTGCGCGAATTGAAAAAAAGCGGCCTGTTTGATATCCAGTCTCATACCTACTGGCACCCCAATTTCAAGCAAGAACGGAAAAAACTGACTTCGCAGGCGCTTGACGCTCTGGTTATGACCCAGCTTAAAAAGTCAAAGGCTCGTTTGGAGAAAGAACTGGGCGGGCAGGTCGATCTGCTGGCCTGGCCCTTTGGCATTTACGATGATTATCTGATTAAAAAAGCCGCTGAAGCCGGATATGCCGCCACCTTTACGATCGAGCGCCGTCATGCGACCGCTTCGGATTCTGTCATGAAGCTGCCGCGCTATCTGCTGGTCAACGCCGACAGCGGCAAGGCCTTTTCTCAACTGTTGGAAGGCAGGGCCGTCAATAGGAATGTCGCCTACTGATGTCCGGCGAAGCCCCCAAAAAACACCCCTGCCCGGATTGTTCCTTTTGTCAGTGGTGTTCCGATGACCGTTGCCGCAAATGTCTCGATCATTCCAACTGCCGCCGTAAACTCTCTCTGGCGGAGCAGATCGCCCTCTACGATTCGCTGAATTCCGTTCCCTCCTCATCGTCTGATCAAAGCCGTTAGCTATCCCGTCGAACACACCTTCCGCAGTCTGGCCTGAAAAAAATATATGGTTATTTGACGGCACGAAACAGCTCTTGGAATGCTTTCTGAATTGTTCCAGCTGCTTCTGGCAGACCACTGCACATTTTTTAGATTCGACAAAACAGGCAATTAGGATGGGTATAACTGCCATTAGCCACAGTCGAGCTAAAATACGGCACCTACCTTGCATATAAAAAATCATATACAACAATAGTTGACTGCTTTGATTGAAAAATAAAAGAAGCGTTGTATGGTTTCTCAATCTGTTGCCGGTCTGACAAGGAGGTGAGCAGGAAAACCGGTCAGTTTAGGCAAAAACACCAGAACAATTATCGCGTAGCTGTAGCAAACTACTGCATTGGGGAGGCTTGAATGAAGAAAGCGGTAAAGAAGATGCTGTTAACGGCGATTGTTGCCGGCATGTCGGTTCCGGTAGCGGTCCACGCAGCTGATGATGACCTGCAGAAAAAGATCGACAAGTTGAGCAAGGAAGTGGCTGATCTGAAGAGTTCGGTGAAAAAGGTCGAGGACAAATCACTCGGCAAGTGTGTGAATCGGCATGCAATATTGACCCACCTTTAGCCCAAATCGGCGTCCAAAATTGACCCACCCCAGCACCCCCT
The DNA here is from genome assembly GCA_021850095.1 of Deltaproteobacteria bacterium. GTDB lineage: Bacteria > Desulfobacterota > Desulfuromonadia > Geobacterales > Pseudopelobacteraceae > JACRCG01. The sequence goes on along the minus strand of JAJZRX010000026.1, from coordinate 4,028 downwards.
CCATACTCTCTTTATTCGATGAGAGAGAGGAGTTTTTAAGGAGATGCTGAACGTGGAAACTATCCGTAAAGTTCGTCAGGCACATTTTAGAGAGGGTAAGTCAATTCGCGAGATTACTCGTGAATTAAACATTGCCAGAAACACGGTCAGAAACATTATCCGCAGCGGCGTAACCGACCTGGTCTATGAACGGAACGACCAACCGCGCCCCAAGCTCGGGAGCTTTATTGAGCGGCTGTCAGAGCTGTTGAAAGAAGATAGTGTCAAACCGGTTCGTCATCGCAAGAGTGCCCAGATTCTCTTTGAACAGCTGCAGCGGGAAGGTTATGAAGGCGGTTACGATGCTGTCCGTCGTTACGTCGGCACCTGGAAGCGGGAAGACGGCACTGCTGTAGTCAAAGCCTTCATTCCGCTTGAATACGAACCTGGCGACGCCTTTCAATTTGACTGGAGTTACGAGCAGTTGCTGCTGGGCGGTGTTCAAACAGAAGTAAAGATTGCTCAGTTCCGTCTCTGCCACAGCCGTAAACCGTTTTGCGTCGCCTATACCCGTGAAACACTGGAGATGGTGCTTGACGCCCATACCCGCGCCTTTGAGTTCTATGGTGGTGTTTGCAGACGCGGTATCTACGATAACCTGAAAGCTGTTGTCACTAAAGTGCTGATGGGAAAGGACCGGGTTTTCAACCGCCGCTTTCAGAATCTGGCATCCTATTATTTGTTTGATCTGGTTGCCTGCACTCCTGCCGCCGGATGGGAGAAGGGACAGGTGGAGAATCAGGTTGGCGTGGTCCGCAAGCGTTTCTTTGCCAAACGCAGAACCTTTGCCGATCTGGATGAACTAAACGAATGGCTGGCAGACGAATGTCGCCATCATGCCGCCACGACAAAACATCCGGAACTGAAAGACAAAACCGTTGAGCAGGTCTTTGCCGAAGAGAAACCAAAATTGCTGCCGCTGCCGGTATCGCCCTTTGACGGCTACCAGGAAAGCGTTGCCCGCGTTTCTCCCCAACTCCTGATCAGCTTTGACCGCAACCGCTACAGCGTGAATGCCATGACTGTCGGCAAAACCGTTCAGGTCAGAGCATATGCCGACCGGATCATTGTGGTAATGAACGGCATCACCGTCGCTGTTCATAAACGTCACTTCGGCCGAGACAAGGTCATTTACGACCCCTGGCATTATCTGGCAGTGCTGGAGAAAAAGCCCGGAGCGTTACGCAACGGCGCCCCCTTCAGGCAATGGGAATTGCCGGAATCAATCAGTGAAGTCAGAACGCTCCTTGAAGAGCGCCCTGATGGTGACCGTCAGTTTGTCGGCATACTGACCGTTGTTGGTCGTTATGGACTTGAATCGGTTGCAAGTGCCTGCACACAAGCAATCGCCGACAAGACCGTCAGCAGTGACGTCATACTCGCCATAGTGTCTAAACAACACGACGAGCCAAAACCGGAACCGGTTCAGGTTTCAGCGCAACTGCCGCTACTGACCCTGATTCCGCGGGCAGATTGCCGCCGCTACGACCGCCTCATGAAGGGAGGCGTCTATGGTACTGCGTGAGCGACTGATGGCAGCGATAGGAAGCCTTGGGCTGTACGGTATGAAAGCCACCTTTGACGAGATTCTGGCGGCAGGGATCAAAAGCCGGGCGACACCGGACAAGATTCTCTGTGATTTACTGGAAGCGGAAATGGAGGAGAGAAAAGTCAGAAGCATCCGTTACCGTATGAGCCTGGCAAAGTTCCCGGTGGACAAGGCTCTTGATCAGTTTGACTTCACGGCATCGCCGGTCAATGAGATGCAGGTACGCCACCTCCATGAAGGGAGCTTTCTGTCCGATTACACCAACGTGATCATGGTGGGCGGCACCGGAACCGGCAAAACGCATCTGGCCATTGCAATTGCCCGGCAAAGCATCCGAAACGGCAGAAAAGCCAGATTCTTCAACGTTCTTGACCTGGTCAACCAACTTGAACAGGAAAAGCTGAATAACAAAGGCGGCCACATAGCGGAGCATATGGCTCGGCACGATCTGGTGATACTGGACGAACTGGGTTATCTGCCCTTCTCCCGAAGTGGCGGCCAACTATTGTTCCATCTGATTTCAAAACTGTACGAAAGGACGTCACTGATCATCACAACAAACCTGCCATTTGGCGAATGGCCGCAAGTATTCGGTGACAACAAAATGACCACGGCACTTCTGGACAGGGTCACTCATCACTGTGAAATAGTAGAAACCGGGAATGACAGTTGGAGAATAAAAACGCGAATCAATAACTGAAAATAACTACCTGGGGTGGGTCAATTTTGGACGCCGATGGTGGGTCAATTTTCAAAGCCGATTGACAGATGCTTCGAGAATCTGGTAATCTTCGTCGAACAAGAGTGCCATTAATAGACACCTGCACTTGAACTGGACTCTTGGGAATAGAACTTTTCGATTCCATCATCGCCAAGGTCGATCACGTCTTCATTTGCCACCAAGTTGCCAGGTTTCCCCTTAACCTTGATGAACAAGTCCATACTCTCTGGAATTCCAGGGCCAACACTTCTGACCTCCGCCCCCGTGATAAACTGCTGATCCCACGTGTAGGGGGTGTTGTCAATTTTGAAATGATACTTTTTCTTGTCCTGCTCAGGATGATCTGGCTGCTTTTCCGTGCTCATAATTAACTCCTTTTTTTCTTGAAGTTTTCCGCCAAGACGGGTATAAAAACTGTACGCATAATATATATACGAATAGTTTCTATGTCAATATAGTTTTTATTCGCATCAATAGAATGGGAGGCAAATATGGAAGATCAGTCAGTTACAATTCCATGGAGTACGCGGAAACGGCTTCAATTCCTTGAATTCAAACTGTATTGGGAAGGTAGGGTCAACCGCGGAGACCTGACGACAGAGTTCGGAATATCCATACCCCAGGCTTCGGTTGATTTCACAAAATACCAGGAGATGGCACCCAATAACATTTCGTACAATTCTAGTGCGAAATACTATGAGCCTACTGAATCATTTTCGCCGTTATTCATCGAACTATCAGCTAATGCATATTTCTCTACAATCTTGTGTTCACCAACCGAGAGTATTGCTATTTGTGGATCGGATTATGTTGCTTCTGTTCCAAATCCTTCCCGAGTCATCGACCTAGATGTTTTAAGGGCATTGGTTCAGTCCATTAAGAACAAGCTGGTTGTCTCGGTAGATTATCGTTCTTTTAATAATCCACTACCAGGAAACAATCGCTTGATTTCTCCACATGCCTTTGGCACGGATGGGTCGAGGTGGCATGTTAGGGCGTATTGCCATGAAAGTAATTCCTTCAAAGACTTTGTGCTAGGAAGGATAGCTTCTGCAGTTATGGCGTCTGTATCAGATGTTGATATAAATAGCGACAGTAAGTGGTTTAACTATAGCGAGGTTGTAATCGGACCTAATCCAAAGTTGAACGAAGCGCAAAAAAATATCGTCGCCATGGATTATGGGATGACGGATTTTGAATTGAAATTTAAGTGTAGAATTGCCCTCCTTTACTATCTGTTGAAAAAGCTCGGTATTGATCGAAATGGAAGTGATCGTGCTGGTGAGGAGCAGCAAATAGTAGCGGTCAATTTTGATGAAATCCAAAAGGCAATGCGTCAGTGAAGAAGTTACAAGACACGGAAATATCCGACCAACTTACAAATATTGAAGCCGAACATGATGTTCGCATTCTCTATGCGGTAGAATCAGGCAGCCGAGCCTGGGGGTTCGCCTCCCGAAACAGCGACTACGATGTCCGGTTTGTCTACATCCACCAACCGAACTGGTATCTGTCGATCCGTGACCGGAGAGACGTGATCGAGTGCCCTATTTCCAACGATCTCGACATCAGTGGCTGGGATCTGAGAAAAGCGCTGGGCCTTTTCAGCAAGTCCAATCCGCCGCTCCTGGAGTGGCTCGGTTCTCCGATCATCTACAAGGATGCTTTCGGACTTGCCAATAAGTTGCGTGAAATGTTGACCACTTCATTTCAACCGCA
>JAJZRX010000025.1 GCA_021850095.1 Deltaproteobacteria bacterium | reverse complement strand
AGAACGAGTGCCGTTTTATATAAGAATCGTAGAGAAAGGTTAACACACCCCTGTCCCTGTGGGTACCTTTCTGATCCGACCCACCCGTGCACCTGTACTCCCGTCGCCATTCATCGCTACCGTTCCCGCATATCCGGCCCATTGCTCGACCGGATCGATATCCACATCGAAGTCCCCGCAGTCAAGTATCGTGACCTTGCGGATCGTGGAGAAGCAGAGAGTTCCGCCGCCATCGCGCAAAGGGTGGAGCAGTCCCGCGAATTGCAGCTGGAAAGATACAAAGGCACCAAAATCCACTGCAACGCCCAGATGACGCCCCGCTTCATCAAGAAATACTGCGAACTGGACCCGGCCGGCAACCGCATGCTGGAGCTGGTGACTGACCGGCTTGGTTTCTCGGCCCGCACCTACACCCGCATCCTCAAAGTCGCCCGCACCATTGCCGATCTGGACGGCAGTGATTCGATCCGCGAACAGCATATCGCCGAGGCGATCCAGTATCGGAGTCTGGACAGGAAAACCAGTTGAATCCTGGTGGTAATACCATGTAATTATCCTGCAGGTAGTGCAAGCACCTTATCCGGAAATAAAGTCAAAGTATGGAGGAAATCATGGCTCAAATAGCGATTCCTGAGGCGAACATCAGACAGTTCTGCATTCACAACCAAATCAAAAAGCTCGCCCTGTTCGGATCGGTCTTGCGAGATGATTTTCGCGCTGATAGTGATATTGACATCATTGTGGAGTTCATGCCGGACGCACGTGTCGGCATGCTGACCATGGCACGTATTGAACGTGAATTGTCGCAGATATTCGAAGGAAGAAAGGTAGACCTGCGTACCCCTGCAGAGTTAAGTCGCTATTTCCGCCATGATGTTCTGCAAAAGGCCGAGGTTTTTTATGACATCTGAAGACAGGATACGTATTCGTCATATGCTCGAAGCCGTCAAGGAGGCTCTTGCATTCACGATTGATAAGAGAAGGGAGGATCTGGAAAACAACCGAATGCTGACCTTGGCAATCATAAAGGAGTTGGAAATTATCGGCGAAGCCGCATCGAAGCTTACACCCGAATTTAAAGCCGGGCTACCGCACATTCCATGGACAGATATAGTTGGAATGCGCAACCGTCTGACGCATGGCTATTTTGATATTGATCTGGACAGGGTTTGGGATACGGTTCTGTATGATTTGAAGCCTTTATGTGCAGAGTTGGAGAGACTGGTTTGACAGGAAATACATCGACTCCACGAACTCCTGCCGGAAATATCCGATGTGGGCAACCGGACCTCCGAATGACGTAATGCCAAGGCACAGAAAGATCATGAAAATGTGCAGGCTGCTCATATGCCTGTCGGAAACCGGTTGAGGCAGGGACTCTCCGGACAGTTCGATGATGCGAAATCGACGTAAACAAGGAACGGCGCTGCCGATGGCAGCGCCCTCGTCTTTGGCTATCTGAACGCATAACAAACCGCTGACGACAATGACTTGTCGAATAAAACCGACTTCGTCCCTGCGGTTTTCTTATCAACGAAGTCCCTTAAATTGACTCCCATTGCCTTCCCCCACAGTTGAGATCGAAACATCCCGATCATGCTGGCAGTACTTAGCCGTCCAGGCGACGCAGTGGCCCGCCATTTTGGTTTTGGCAACAGCAATTCACTTTTATTGTTTTCCGTGCCTGCTAACAGCAGGAAGGCATAGGCTGCAACGATAAATGCCGGTACGGCTTCGACAGCCGCTTTGTTGCGGACTTGAGCCTCGCCGACACCCATTACTGTCTTTTCATCCCTGAAGTTCAATTCCACTTCCCACCTCCAGAGATATGACTGCAACAAGCTATCAAGTGGCAGATTCGGATCGGTGCAGAGCAGGTAAGCCGGATTACGATAGAGAAGATGAGCACCTTTTCTCGGTCTGTATGCCAAGGGACGAACGACAACCACGCGAACATCTGTTGCACCGGTACCAAGCCAACGAACAGGGGCAACAGTCTTTACTTCAAAGGAATGAGTCTTCCCAGCAGCAAAGGCAGTGACGGTTTCCCACGGAATTGCTGCATCCTGACGTATCTGTTCAGGGGTGGGCAGAGAAGCTCCATACCAGCGTCGGCGACCACGGCGGGGGATGGACCCATCGGCTGGAGGGAGGAACAGCTTGGCATCCTTGCGAATGCGGCCGATTGCCACCGTATTATGGGGCAGATTCCGAAACACAGTGCGGTTGGTAAAGCCACCATCCACCGAGATGATCAGGCGACGACCAGCGTCATCCCGGTCAAGCTGCTCCCTGAGTTCCGTAATCCGCTCAGCCCCGACACTGCTCACCTTCATGGCCTGCTGCTGTACCCGGTACTCCTTCCAGGCTTCCTCGGATGCCTTCTTGCCGGGTTTGGCAGGTGACGGTGCGTGAGTCATATCGATTGGTATCCCCCTGGCCAGACCAACTGTAGCTGGATCAGGTAGTGCCGCCGAGACTTGAAGAAAGCGCTGCCCCCAGACAAAATTCTTGCAGAAAGCCGGTCCCAGAGGATCACGCTTCCAGCCGGTACCGTGGATCTTGCGCCCACGTTTGCGCATCAAGGTGTCGTCCATCATTACCACCAGCGGCTCCTCTGGACCAAGACGCTCAACTACTTCCCTGCGTATCGGCGCAAAGAGAGCTTTCGCGTCAAATCTCTGCTGCTCAAAAAGTCGGTAGGCTGCCGACCAGTCGGTGAACTGCTGGGCACTGGCGCACAGCATGCCACTCACTGTGCGACGCCCCAACCCAACCAAAGAACTCATTGCCAGGGTTCGAGCACGTTCGAAAGTGCGCTCTTGGACGAAGGCCGGCTTGGTTTGGTCGAAGAGGCGGTTGAATGATGCGATCATTCCAGCCGTTTTTTTTTCATCGCTGATGGTGGTACCTTCTGGCGACGGAGAACTAGGCTCTCCTTATCCTCGACAATCCATTCGACCGTCTCGCCCCGTTCGAACTCCATCGCTTGGGCCACCGCGGCAGGGAAATTGATATACCACTGCTCGCTCTGCTTGCGCTTGATCAACTGAACTTTTGTCGGGTATCCCATATGCCCCCCCATGTCTAGTGATATTACTAGATACAATAATACAGAAAAAGCCGAGACTTGCAAGCTCTCGGCGTAATTTTATCTAGTTAATGGCCAAAGACGAGGGCGCTGCCGATGGCAGCGCCGCTAGAGGCAGCTTCGATATTTACATTTCCCAGGGCTTGGCTCCAACGGAAACTGTCATACATTTCTTCTCGAAAATCACCTTTTTCCCAAGGCCAGATGGCTTGCCAATCTGCTTCCTTCTAGGCGGCATCCCCATCTTTCTTCAATGCCCAGTGGTACTGGGAAGGTTTGAGGCCGTAAGAACGCCCTTTTTCATCAAAGTTGAAAATATGACGTGTGCTGTCAATAACGAACACCATATGTTGAGTCATGCAGCTTTCAGTTGTCCGTAGCACTCCCTCTCATATTCTGCTGGTGAAACGTACCCTAATCTCTTATATCAGGTGGTGCCCGATTGAGAACGAGTGCCAAATATATTGACTCCCCGGTGGATTATTGCTTAAAAGGACATTTATGGTACTGCGCTGATTTTTGTTCGGAGTCGGTGCTGCTTTCATGTACTTGATATTGCCAGGGGGGATGCTTCATATGCCGCTGCGGTTACGTTTGATTGTCTGGCTGCATAACCTGCGAATTTCAACCCGGTCTCAATCTTCCTCCCTCAATCGGAATTTGCGCGCACTTCTTCTCTGTTCACTCATTCTCTCCTTGCTTTTCAAAAATACGCTTCTCTTTGCCGGAGAATTCACTTTTCTTCACGATCATCCCGGTAAATTCAGCGCTACGGTCTCCTCCAACTCCACTTTGAAAAAATCGGACGCTGCGGTATTCAGCCGCAACCTGGAACGGTTGCGCGACATTCTGGCCAAACAGCCGGTATTCAGGTCACCGCAAGGGGTTGAGATAAAAGGCTATTTCCGCCCGAACGATGAACAGCCGAAAACAAACAAGGTTCCCATTCCCGGCTTTGGCTACCTGCGCTTTCACTTTTATCATCGCGCTCCAAAGACGGGAAAGCCGGTCTCTATCTGCTGCACTACCGACGAGCTGCATGTCGCTGTCAATGATCCGGGGGTGGGGTTCGAGCTTTTGGGAGGTTCGACTTTTCCGACGAAGGCGATGTACGAGCCTGAACGGGTGGGAGAACTTGCCGGATTTCCGATTTACCGTACACGCGGCGGCACCGAGACCATCATTCTGAATCGGAGCAATAAACCGATATGGATACCGGTCACCCGGGAGGAATTCATAACAGCAGAGCTGAAGCGTTGGCAGAGGGAAGCGGCTGATTCCCCGGCCATTGATACGATCACTCCCCTGATCGTGAGGAATCATCAGGATGCTCTGGCAGCCATGTCGGCGGAAGAGCGGAAGATGCGGGCACGCAAGTTCGAATGGGACCCGATGCAGCCCGCCCTGGCGCCGGTGGGGAGCGACGAAGGAGAACCTCTGGTCCGGGTGAATCCTTCGTGGTTCGATCCGAAGCTCCCCCGTTCTGCGTTCCAGTTGGTTACCGTCACCTTCAGCCGGTCAGGCAGCTTTGAAGGAGAGAAACCGGGGCCGAGCGAGCAGGGGGACATTGCTCCCTATCGGGTCTGGCAGGCGCTGCATACGTCGAACTGGAAAGAGATCAGCGGAGCGTTGACTGAAAAATAGACGAGAGGTTGCTGAAACATGAAAAAATTATTAATTACAATAAGCCTCGTCTGGACTACAACCGGCTATTGCAGCGACCTCGGAGACGGGGCCATAGGGCAGAGTTCCTGGGTTGGCAAGTCTCCGGATTATTTTCTCAACGTGATCCCATCTCCGCCCAGAAACGGTTGTCCGGGCAAGGATGACGACATCAAGCAGTTTCGTGAAAAATTCCTGAAAGCGCAGAAGGAACTGAAGGATGAAGTCGGCAAGCGGCGGCGGGCGCTTAAAAAGTGGAATGAGCAGAACAGTAAAAAGATGATGGAAAACGCGGTCGACATGCCGGGGTTCGAGGGGAAGAGCCAGGCGGAAATGAAGAAGATGTCCAAGGCCGAGCGTAAGAAGATGGCTGAACAGATGATGCAGGAGAAGTTCGGCGTTTCCATGGATGACCTGAAGGCTCAGAAAAAGGCGAACAAAGAAGGAAAAACCATGGCCAATGTTGATTTTGCCAAGACCATGGCGGGCGAGCTGCAGGTCAACGACCTGATGAAATCGAAAGGGGAGCGTGAAGCCGATAAGCGGAAGATCGCCGATGCCGGGAAACTTGCGAAAGAGCAGGCCGAACTGTCGCAGAAGCTGTATCGTGCCGTTGAAGCAAAAGCCGCCGGCCAATTTGAGGAATTGGACAAGGATACGTACGCGAAGAACATGCGTGAGCAGATATACGATCAGGAGAATGCACTGGCGGCAATGCTTGGTTCTGCCTACAAACGCCCTAAAGACGTCGACTACAGCAAGATTATCGATGTGCTCAAAAGACAGGGGAAGCTAGAGGATGGCTATCAATCCGACTTCGGAGGCACGAACCTGGCGGCGGAGCTGGACGCGCTCCCGCAAACAACCCAGCACGAGACCCCAATCAAGTCCTCTTGCCAGGCAAAGGAAGATCAGTGCAGCAGTATTCACTCCGCGCGAATGAGCTACTGCAATTACATGGCGCCGAAGCTGCTTGATATCCTCCGTGACTGGCAGTCTTCGCTGTTGATTTCCCAGGGCCGTTACAAGGAGCTTGACCGGATTACCGGCGAGTTGCAGAAGGCCCAGACAGGGATCGGACTCCCGGATGCGAGCAGCGGGCTCTCCGGCCTGGAAGCGATCCAGAGGTATGTCGGGGTATTGGGAAGTGCCTATCAATACAATCCTGGAGAAGACCGCTGCAAAGACCGCTTCTGCGGCGGCGAGCAGCCAGGGTCCGGGGGTGAGGCGCAGTGAGCGGGAAATACGGCCACAGGTTGAGCGCACAGCGCGCACGACGCCTCCTTGCAGTGCTCACGTTCCTGCTGCTCCCGCTCCTGGCTGTTGCGGCGGAGCCGCCGCTCCCCACCGATCCGCTGGCCATTCGGAATGAACTGCGCGCCCTGCGGAAAAAAACGGCCGACAATGACAAAAGGGTGCGGGCACGCATTGACGCGTTGATGATGCAGCTGCAGAAACTGCAGGCACAGCGGGATGCGGCAGAGTCCCGGGCCCGTGGGGAGGAGCGGCCTGACAGCGAAGAAGACCAGGCGGTGATGACTCGTGAGGCAATGTGGGAAACAGTCGGGGAAGCGGCTGCCAAGGGGAAGGGGGCGAAGCTCGACCTTGCGGGACCGGTTCGCACGAGGGTCACGGAAGAGTACGAGGAGGATCGGGACAAGTCGGTCAGGAACAGCGCCTATTATCAGGAGGCAAAGGTTCTGTTCATCGACCTTTCCCGGGATGAAGCGCAGACCCTCATCGACCTGCTGGATAAATTCACCGGCATCACCACCCTGATCCTGACCGGTGGAGTCAACGGCACTCCGGTTAATCTGCCCCTCATTCTGGACAGGGCCAAGCATCTGCCGCTGACCGAACTGTACATCTTCAATTTTCGCGGATTTCTTACCTCAATCCCTGAATCGATCGGCGCCTTCGAGGGCCTGACGATGCTTTCAATCTTCAACAACAGTATCGGAAAGCTTCCGGCGGCTGTCGGATCGTTGAAACAGCTGCAAAGCCTTCAGCTGGACATGAATCCAATCGCCACTCTGTTGCCGACGGTTACGGAGCTTCTGTTCCTGGAGGAATTAGGCGTCATTAAAACCGGAATCAGCGCGACAGAACTGCGGCAGATTGCCAAACTGCTACCGAACTGCAGGATCGTAACCGAATGAAAACATTAGTATTGATATTTTTGTTGTTTGTGGCGGGGCATGGGGAGGCATTAGCCTATCAAAACGATGTGCTGAACATTCATGAAACGACGGGCGAAAATTCCCCGGAGGCCAAACTCCTGATGAGGGATGCGGCGGTCGCCATCGAGGACGCGCTTCTCAAGGACTTTCCCTGCCTTAAGATTTTTACGAAGAGCCAAACCCAAAAAGCGCTGGATGCCTTGAAGCAGAAGGAGTTCATGGGCCCTAGCGGCGGGGAATGGATTGCCGGCGCCAATGCTTCTGATGCCGATTCACAAGAAAGGTACACCACAGCCGAAGAAGAAGAGCGGTTTCAGGCGTCGCTCCGTAAGAAGATGGACGAGTTCAACAAGATGGGGGATGCGAAATATATCGTTACCATAATGACCACAGCGAAACCGGTGGTGATCGTCAGAGTCAATGCTGTCAATAAGTTCTGGACAAAGAGGTCGGGTCTCTTCTATCAGGAAAACAAGGTATACCCTACGACAGGCGCGGCGATAGCGGATATAAAGCGGATTGCGGATGAACTGGCCAAGGCGTTTGTTGAAGAAGGGTCTAATGACAAAGGGCTCAATAACGAAGTGTGCCCGTTCAAGGGTAATGTTGAGGTGAGAGCTAAAACAAAACGGAACGAGCAGCGTGAAGAGACCTTCACTGATTACTGCAACGGGCAGGATCATCAGGGACGGAAGACGGAAACCGTAACTGTCGACGGCAAGCATGTCTGGAAATTCCAAAGAAACGGCAATCCTGATACCGATGGCACAATGGAAGGGAACATAACCGAGAAGATCGTCCGCGAAGAGATTACCGGCTGCCACGAATGTGCATCAGGTCGAAAGGGGGAGTGGTCTTTCAGGGACGAGACGGAGTCGGCCGGTTCGGTAAGCGGTCTCGACACCAGCACCTGGTCGATGAAAACCGGCACATCGGACAACAAGGACGCCACCATCAGGCTGCACTTCTCGAAAAACGGCACCTACAAAGTGTCCGTACGCGCAGTTTCAAGAGAAGGAACGGAATACGTCACAAAAACTACCACCGCCGTGGGTGCGTGCGACAATCTTGACAAGAAGCCGAAAACCGGGAAGCAGCCGCTGACTATTCCGCTGGAGCGGCAGTTCGGCCCTTTCACCGGCACGGTGCGGGATAAGAGGCTGAAGGACAAGCAGGTGCTGGTGATAAGCAATAAAGAGAACGAGGAAGTGACGGAGTTCGAAATCGAGTTCGATCTGAAACGGCCTGATTCCAAGTGACGGTGAGCAGATATCGTGACATCGCACGTGACTGGCAAGGATTTCTGGCGTTGTCGGATGAAGATGAGAATATCCGGGTTTATCATACCTTCCTGCGGAACCATGTCAGCACCGCATCAAGCGCTTGCGCTCCCGGCAGTTGATCGATAACGCGCCCCTGCTTCAGCAGCACAATGGCCGGGATGCCGCGAATACCGAAGCGCGCCGCCAAGTCAGGGTTCTCCTGGGTGTTGATCTGGACTACCGCCGCCTGGCCGGCCAGTTTTTCAGCAACGGTTCGCACCACCGGTGCGAAGGTATGGCAGTGCGGTCAGGTCGGGGCCCAGAACTCTGCCAGCACCGGACCGGGATAGGAGCTGATGAATGCATCAAAGCTCCGCTCGTTCACCTGTCGGGGATGGCAGTACAGGGGCGGCAAGGCTGACCTGCATTTGCCGCAGCGCCCGGCCAGTCCCTCTTTGTCTGCCGGGATACGGTTGCCGGTGCCGCAGGACGGGCAGTAGAGCATGTAGTTTGTCGTAGCCATGTCAGGTTCTCCCGCTTTCCGCCTTTACTCAAAGTCTCCGTTCCAGGTCGTCAATACGCTCCAGCAGTTCCGCAAATAAGTACGCCTTCAGTCCCTGTCAAGTAGATGGGTACCAGCGCTTCAAGCCTTTCCATCCTTGAAAGCGGGATAATCCGTGTACCCTTCCGGGCCGGGGGTGTAGAAGGTCGCCTGGTCGGGCTCTGCCAGCGGCACGCCTGCGGACAGGCGATCCACCAGGTCAGGGTTGGAAATGAACGGACGTCCGAAGGCCACCAGGTCGGCGGCACCGTTCTCCAGGTCAGACTCGGCCCGCTCACGGTCATAACCGCCAGAGAGGATGATCCCCTGCCCGCCGGCTGCCCGGAACGCTGCACACATCGCCCGGACAGTGGCCGGGTCCGGTCTGGGCGCTCCCATGGCAGAGTGATCAACCATGTGCAGGTATGCCAGTTTCAGCGTTCCCAATGCTCCCGCCAGGGCGATGTACTGTTCCGCAATCCCCTGGTAATCACCGCTCATGTCGTTGAACACTCCATAGGGGGAAAGCCGGATGCCGACCCGCTCGGCGCCGATGGCAGTGACGACCGCCTGTGCCACATCCAGGGCAAAGCGGTTGCGGCGTTCCGCATCCCCTCCGTAGGCGTCATCACGCTGGTTGGACCCCGGATCGAGGAACTGGGTAATCAGATAGCCGTTTGCTCCATGGATTTCAACGCCATCGAATCCCGCATCAACGGCATTGGAAGCCCCTCTGCCGTATTCCGACACGGCAACACGGACTTCAGTAAGTGACATCTCGCGGGGCAGGTCGTACGGCTGCTCGCCCCCCTGGTCGGTCCAGATTACTCCCTTCATCCCTAGCGCAGACGGCCCCAGAAGTGTTGCGCCTGGTGGAAGATTATAGCTGTTGCCAACCCTGCCGGTATGCATCATCTGCAGGAATATCTTTCCTTCCCGGCCATGCACCGCTCCCGTGACCGTCTGCCAGCCGTCAATCTGCTCTGGTGAAAAGATTCCGGGAATCCGGGCATAACCGAGGCCATGGGGAGACGGTGACGTTCCCTCGGTGATAATCAGGCCGGCCGATGCCCGCTGACCGTAATACTCTGCCATTAAGCGGTTGGGAATATTCCCGGTGGCGCGGGAGCGGGTCATGGGGGCCATGACGATACGATTGGCAAGCCTGGTGCCGGCCAGTTGGCAAGGAGAAAAAAGCTTCATGGTTTGACCTCCTAAAAATTTTTGAAATTACGTATGGCGCCGATGTAAAGCGTGAGTTGTTCCGTTCAGCACGAAATCTTCCGCAGCAGGTAGTGGCTGACGAACCATTCATTGCCGCCGTTATAGCCGAACAGTTCGGCGCAGGCCATGAAAAATACCCTCCAGCGCTGGAACCAGATTTCTGCCTCCTCACCGTAGACCTCTTCCAGGATCGGCATGATCTGTTCACGCCGGGCGTCCTGCAGCCGCAGCCAATCCTCGCAGGTCTGCTGGTAATGGCGGCCATTCACGCGCCAGTGGTTTTCCACCAGCAGATGGTCGTTGAAGTAAAACAGCAGGTGATCGGAAGGCATGATCCCGCCGGTGAAAAAATAGCGTCCCATCCAGTTGGCTTCACCTTCGGTCTCGAAAAAATAGGCCAGTTCGCGATGGCAGAAGATGTGCACGAACAGACGCCCGTCCGGTTTCAGCCAGCCGGAAATGCGCCGGAGCAGTTCGGCGTAATTGCGCATATGCTCGAACATCTCCACCGTGACGATCCGGTCGAAGGTCTGGTCGATGGAGAAATCGTTCATGTCGGCGGTGATAACCCGCACGTTGCTGAAACCCTTATCGCGGCAGACCGATTGAATATACTCCCGTTGCGGGGTTGAATTGGAGAGGGCAGTGATGCGGGCATCCGGGTACTGTTCGGCCATCCAGAGCGTCAGGGGGCCCCAGCCGCAGCCAAGCTCCAGAACCTGCATGCCATCAGCAAGGCCGGCCCGACGGCAGGTTTCCGCCAGCATGGCTTCTTCGGCGGCCTCAATGCCGTTCACGCCGATCGGGTAAAGGCAGCTGCTGTACTTCCGGCGCGGACCCAGCACCTGGGCGAAAAAGGCCGGCGGCAGTTCATAGTGCTGGTCATTGGCCGCGCCAGTCTCGATCGCCAGCGGGCTGCTCCGCAGGGTGGCAAACAGTTCACTCTGCCGCTGGCGCTCGACCTCCGTATCTCCATGATATTCATCCTGCAGACGCTTCCGCAGCAGACGTCTGATTCCCCGCCTGATAACCGCATCCGGCAGCATCCCTTTTTCCATCAGTTCGACCAGCATATTCATGCAGTTACCTCCAACGTGAGAAGTTACGGCCCGGCTACGCTGCTGACCCGCTCCGAATCGATGATTGCCAGCGTTTCGCGCCTGGCGAAGGTTGTGCTTTTTGTCTCTGTCATTTATAGCAGGTTATGATAAAACGTATATAAAATTTCATTGAGGAGTTCACATGCGCTCGGTCTGCAAGGGTTCGATGCTGTGCCTTGTTTTTCTTCTGAACAGCGGTATCAGTTTCAGCCTGCCCGAAACCGCCCAGGCCCTGACGGTTGAAAATGTCACCTTTGCCGACAGTACCACCATCGGGGGCAAAGCGGTGCCGCTGCGCAATGCGGCCCTGCTGCGCTACCTGAAGGTTATCAAGGCCTATGTGGCGGCCCTTTATCTGCCCGAGGGGGTCAGGGCGGAAGATGTCCTCTCGGATGTGCCGAAACGGCTTGAGATCAGCTACCTGGTCTCGATCAAGGGGCCGGATTTCCACAAGGGCGCCGCGCCGGTGATGGAACGCAACCAGTCTCCTGCGGAACTTTCCCGACTGAAGGGGCGCATCGACCGGATCAATGCCGCCTACAAGGACGTCACGCCAGGGGACCGTTATTCCCTAACTTATCTGCCGGGGCGGGGAACAGAACTTGCCCTGAACGGCACGCCGCTGATCGTCATCGAGGGAGCTGATTTCGCTTCCGCCTATTTCGGCATCTGGCTGGGGCGCAAGCCGATCGATGACAGATTGAAACGTGACCTGCTGAAAGGGGGCTGACATGAAAACCGTTCTGACCGTCATCAGCTGTCTTGTTCTGGCCGTCATGCTGGCTGTTACGGTCAGCGCCTCTCTGCACCAGGACGTCTTCAGCGCAACCCGGCAGCTCTGGCACGATCCCTGGTTCCGGGCCACCCTGGCCGACGCCTACTTCGGCTTCCTCTTCTTCTGGCTCTGGGTCGCCTGGCGCGAAGGCTCTGCAGTGCGAAGTATCCTCTGGTTCCTTCTGATCATGAGCCTGGGCAACTTCGCCATGGCCGCTTACCTGCTGCTGCAGCTGCGGCGGCTGCGTCCGGGTGATGGCATGGAAGCGCTTCTGCTGGGGCGCAGAGACCTGCAGCCATGATGCGGACCTTTCTGATCAGCGGCGGCGCGGTTATGCTTTATATGACCGGCTGGTTCATCGCCGCCCAGGTTCGCGGCCGCAACGACATCGCCGATGTGGCCTGGGGCCTGGGCTTCATCCTGGCAGCGGCGGTTTCGCTGCTGGCAGGCGGGGCCTACCCCTTGCGGGGGCTGCTGGTTTCCGGGTTGGTGCTGGTCTGGGGAATCAGGCTGGCAGTGCACATTCACAGCCGCAACCGGGGCCGGGGCGAAGATCCGCGCTACCGCGCCTGGCGTGAGGAGTGGGGCAGGTGGTTCGTGCTCCGCTCATTCCTGCAGGTCTTTATGCTGCAGGGCTTACTGCTGTTGCTGGTGGCCCTGCCGGTGCTCTTTGTCAACCAGGCACCGCCAGCGCCCCTGGGCTGGTTTGATCTGCTCGGTCTGCTGATCTGGCTGACCGGATTCTGTTTCGAGGCGCTTGGCGACTGGCAATTGCGGGCATTCATCAGCAACCCGGCCAACAAGGGGCGGCTGATGACGGGCGGCTTGTGGCGCTACACCCGTCACCCCAATTATTTCGGTGAAGTGGCCCTCTGGTGGGGGATCTGGCTGATGACCCTGGCACTGCCGGGAGGCTGGCTGACGGTTGTCGGCCCGATCACCATCACCTTCCTGATCCTGAAGGTCTCCGGCATACCCATGCTGGAAAAGCCGTATCAGGATCGCCCCGATTTCCAGGAGTACCAGCGCCGCACCAGCGCCTTTTTCCCGCTGCCCCCCAGGGGAGGAGTCTGACATGCTGCACACCTTCACGGTCTACCTGCTCTGCCTGCCGTTCACGCTGCTGCTGGACTACCTCTGGCTGGCCAAGTTGATGCAGGACTTTTATATCAAAGAGCTCGGTCCCTATGCCCGGGTCCGGGGCGCCACCATCATCCCGGTCTACTGGGCCGCCGCCATCGTCTACCTGCTGCTGCCGCTGGGTATCGTGCTGTTCGCTCTGCCGCGGGTCGATCCGGAGCATCTGGCGGCATCTTCCCTGGCGTGGGGTGCTCTGTTCGGCCTGGTCGTCTACGGTGTTTATGACATGACCAACATGGCCACCCTGGAACGCTGGCCGGTCAGAATGGTCTGGGTCGATGTCTGCTGGGGCGGCTTCCTGTGCGGGGTAACGACCTGGTTTGCCGCACGGGCATCCCAGTGGCTGCAGTAAAAACAGAACAAACAAAAGGAGTTGCAGCCATGAATCTTTCAGAACTTTTCAGCAATCCCGGCCTGGGGGTGATGTCCACCTCTTCCTCGGACGGCAAAGTCAACAGTGCCGTGTATGCCCGGCCGCACGTCATCGACGAGACGACGCTGGTCTGGGGCATGACCGACAAGCGTACCTACCAGAACCTGAGCCGCAACCGTCATGCGGCCTTTTTGTTCAAGACCAGCTCCCCCGGCTTCAATGGCGTACGACTGGCCCTGGAGCTGATCAAAGCCGAGGAGGAGGACGATCTGCTGGCGACAATCAAGAAAAACACCGATGAGATTGTCGGGCCGGGAGCCGGCGTTAGCGTCACCCATGCGGCCTGGTTCAAGGTCGTTGAGGTACGGCCTTTGATTTAAGCCGGTTATGCCAGAACTCATTCGTATCCCGGAAATGAGGTTGTTGTCAGGAAAAAAAGCATCATCAGCACCGTTAACCGTTGGCGGCCTGCAGACCAGAAACGTTTCAGGAAATATTGTCGGCGGTGACCCGTATACACTGAATGTCAAGGACAACAGGAGATGACATACAATGCAGAAGGATCTAACGCAGCCAGGTGAGATTGTATGGCATGCATCATCCGACCAGGAGGTCATGGCCCGATGGGGTACCGGTCCGGACGGATTACATGATGACGAAATCACTGAAAGGTTGCAGCAGTTCGGTGCCAATTCCCTTTCCCGCGCCAACGGTGCGGGCCCCTGGCTGATCTTCTGGCGACAGGTCAACAATCCCATCGGCTGGCTGCTGCTTGCGGCAGGGTTTATGGCCCTTGCGCTGAAGAAGCCCACCGACGCAGCGGTCGTTTTCGGTGCCGTTGCTATCAATGCCATCATCGGCTTCATCCAGGAATACCGGGCCGGCAAGGCCATTGAAGCACTTTCTGCCATGATTCCCGAAGCGGCAACGGCAATCCGGGGGGGGAGTCCGATCGCTGTGCCCGCCGAGGGACTGGTTCCGGGAGACCTCGTAACCCTGCAGAGTGGTGACAAGGTGCCGGCTGATCTGCGCCTGATGCGGGTCAAAAACCTTCTGGTTGAAGAAGCTGCTCTCACCGGTGAATCGCTGCCAACGGCCAAACGGATCGATAGTGTGCCAGCGGATGCTCCGCTGGGAGACCGGGTGTGCATGGCCTACAGCGGAACCATGGTGGTGCAGGGTACCGCCACCGGCATAGTGGTCGCCACGGGAAACAGCACCGAACTGGGGCGGATCAACGCGCTTTTGAACCAGACCGCGCAGCTGGAGACCCCGCTGACGCGACAGCTGGCCAAGGTCAGTACCGGAATCACGGTCGCCGTGGTAGTTGTCGTTGCTGTGCTGATCGCTTTCGGGATCTGGGTCAAGGATGCTCCGCTCGGCGAAGCCCTTATGGTTGCCGTTTCCCTTGCCGTGGCGGCAATTCCCGAAGGGCTGCCGGCGGTAATCACCATCTGTCTGGCGGTGGGTGTCCGGCGCATGGCCGAGCGGCATGCCGTTGTCCGGCACCTTCCGGCTGTGGAAACCCTGGGTTCCACCAGTGTTATCTGTTCGGACAAAACCGGCACCCTGACCCGCAATGAAATGACGGTGCAGGCGGCATGGCTTGATGGCCACGAATACCGTTTTTCAGGGATCGGCTACACTCCGGAAGGGGACATTGAACACGACGGCATCCGCCTGACATCAATTCCGGCAGCACTCCGGGAACTGCTCTCAATCGCTGTTCTCTGTAACGATGCCGTCCTGCAATCCGAGGGAGAACACTGGGGCATAACCGGCGATCCGACGGAAGCCGCCCTGGTAACTGCCGGTCACAAAGCCGGTTTTGTGGCCCGGGAACTTCGCAACCGTCACCAACGTCTGGATGTGATCCCCTTTGAGTCGGACACAAAATACATGGCCACCCTGAACCGGATCGACGATGAGCTCCGGATCCTGCTTAAAGGGGCTCCGGAGATCGTGACACTACGCTGCTCGCTCAATGAAACAGAGCGGCAGACCATCAATGAAGCCATGGAAACCTATGCACGCCAGGGGATGCGGGTCATTGCCTTTGCCCAGCGCCGGGCCTTTCCGGCAGAACAGATTTCTGCTGATGACGTTGCGAAGGATCTTCAGTTTGCCGGCCTGCTCTGCATGATCGACCCTCCCCGTACTGAAGCCATGGAAGCTATCCGGGTCTGTCACAGCGCCGGGATTACGGTCAAGATGATCACCGGCGACCACCCGGTGACAGCAGAAGCCATCGGCCGGCAGCTGGGGCTGCTGCAGCATGGCCAGGCAGCCATGCAGGGCAGGGATCTGGACGGTCTTTCCGCCGGGCAACTCCAGGATGCCGTCATGAGTACCAATGTTTTTGCCCGTGTTGCTCCGGAGCACAAAATCGCCCTGGTTCAGGCACTCCAGGCGCAACGGCATGTGGTTGCCATGACCGGCGACGGGGTCAACGATGCACCGGCGCTCAAACGGGCCGACATCGGCGTCGCCATGGGTATTACCGGCACGGCGGTATCCAAGGAAGCGGCCAAGGTTGTCCTGATGGACGACAATTTTGCTTCCATCGCCGCCGCGGTTGAAGAAGGGCGCCGGGTCTATGACAATCTCGTCCGATCCCTGGCCTTCGTGCTCCCCACCAATCTTGGCCTGGCCTGCACACTCTCCATGGCCATGTTCTTCTTTCCGACGGTTCGGGTTGATGGTGTCAATGAATTGCTCATGGCCATGTCGCCCAGCCAGACCCTCTGGATCAACTTGATTGCAAGCGTTACCCTTTCCATTCCGCTGGCCTTCGAAGTGCTGGAGGCGAACGCGATGAAACGTACACCCCGGCCACCCGATGAACCGGTTTTTTCCGGGTTTATTGTCACACGCCTGATACTGGTTGCGCTACTCATGTCCGCAGGAGCCTGCGGCCTGTTTCTCTGGGAGTACTTCCGGATCGTCGGCCCTGAACCGGTGACGGCGTCGCGGCATGCATTCGCGCTGGCTGAAGCACAATCCATCTGCGTAACCAGCATTACTTTCACCCAGATATTTTATCTGCTTAACTGCCGCTCCCTGCGTAACTCGCTCTGGTCCCAGGGACTCTTCAGCAATCCATCCGTTTTTGTCGGCATTGGCGTTCTGCTGCTGCTTCAGGCCTGCTTTCTCTACCTTCCGCCATTTCAGGGGATTTTTGGTTCGGCGCCTCTGGACGCCAGGGCATGGCTGTTTGCCATGGCGGTCGGGGCGGTTGTACTGCCGGTGATATCGCTGGACAAATGGATCCGAAACCGTCGGCGTTGATGAAAGGACAGGAAATCTTAACGAAGTCAGGATTAGGAAGTCCGGATAAAGAAGTCAGCCAGGGAGAGCTCACGATGATGGCAGTAATAAAAAATTTCAGAAAACGCGACCTGTCTGTGCTGTGAAAAAGAGCAGAAGGTTAAAGGTGAATTATGAAGATAGCAATTATCGGCGGCGGCATATCCGGATTGACAACGGCGCACCTGTTGTGCGGCGAACATGACATCACCCTGTTCGAGGCGGGCGACTATCCCGGGGGGCACACCAACACGCTGGATGTGACCCATGCCGGCACCAGCTACGCGGTGGACACCGGTTTCATCGTCTTCAACGAACGCACCTACCCCAATTTCATCAAACTGCTGGAGCGGCTTGGCGTTGCCTCCCAGCCAAGCGTGATGAGCTTTTCAGCCGCCTGCGAAACAAGCGGGCTGCAATACTGCGCCACCAACCTGGACACGCTCTTTGCCCAGCGCAAGAACCTGTTCAGCCTGCCGTTCTGGCGGATGCTGCTGGAAATATTCCGCTTCAACCGCGCCTCGGCCGAACTGTACGGCAGCAGCGACCTGGGTCTGACGCTGGGCGAGTATCTGCGTTGCCATGGCTATTCAGCCCTGTTCATTGAAAAGTTCCTGGTCCCCATGGGGGCGGCGGTCTGGTCGGCCGATCCGGCTCAGTTCCTGACATTCCCGGCGGCGGCCTTCGTGCAGTTTTTCACCAATCACGGCATGCTCAACGCCTTCGATCAGCCGGTCTGGCGGGTCGTCACGGGCGGTTCCCGTCAGTATATCGCGCCCCTGATACGTCCTTTCCGCGACCGGATCCGCCTGTCAACGCCGGTGGAACGGGTGCGGCGCTACCCTGACCGGGTGGCAGTCACCCCCTGCGGCGGCGAACCGGAGGCGTTCGAGCATGTGGTGCTGGCCTGCCACAGCGACCAGGCGCTGGCGCTGCTGGCTGATCCGTCGGATGCCGAACGGGAACTGTTGGGGGCCATCCCGTACCAGAAAAACGACACGGTGCTGCACACCGACAGCCGGCTGCTGCCCTCGCTTCCCAAAGCCCGCGCCAGCTGGAACTGTCTGCTTCCCCGCCGGCAGCAGGAAAGCGTGGTGCTGACCTACTGGATGAACCTGCTGCAGACAATTGACGCGCCTGTGGATTTCTGTGTGACCCTCAACAGTCCGGAAGCCATTGCCGCAGACAAGGTCATCCGGCGCCTGACCTACCACCATCCGGTCTACTCCGCCGTTGCTTTCCAGGCACAGAAACGGCGGGACGAGATCAGCGGCGTCAACCGCAGCTCCTATTGCGGCGCCTACTGGAGCTGGGGCTTTCATGAAGACGGCGTCAAGAGTGCCCTGGCGGTCTGCCAACAGTTCGGGAAGGGGCTCTAGCCATGCAAAGCTGCCTGTACAGCGGACAGGTCGGACATCAGCGTCTGACGCCGGTCGGCAACGCGTTTCGCTACAGCCTCTTTTTTCTGTATCTCGACCTGGCAGAGTTGGAAACCGTATTTGCAGGTCGCTGGCTCTGGTCGGTGGAGCAGCCGAACTGGGCCAGCTTCCGCCGGGCGGACCACTTTCGCCCCGGGTCGCTGGCGCTTGACGCTGCGGTGCGCGACGAGGTGGAGCGGCAGCTGGGCAGTCGGCCCCAGGGGCCGGTCCGGCTCCTGACCCATCTGCGCTATCTGGGGTACTGCTTCAACCCGATCAGCATCTATTACTGCTTTGCCGCCGACGGAGAGACCCTGGAAGCGTTTCTGGTCGAGATTCACAACACCCCCTGGGGGGAGGAATACCTGCGGGCCTTTGATGCCCGGAGGGGCGGGAGTGACGGTCAATGGCAGCGCTACCGGCTGGACAAGGAGTTTCACGTTTCCCCCTTCATGCCGATGGATATCGTCTATGACTGGCGTTTCACCGCGCCGGGGGAACAGTTGGCAGTCCGCATGGCCAACACCCGCCAGGGGGCAGAGGTTTTCAACGCTTTCCTGCAGCTGCGCCGCCAGCCGCTGACGGGGGGCAATCTGGCCGGCGCCCTTCTGTGCTGGCCGTTCATGACCGCCAAGGTCATCACCGCCATCTACTGGCAGGCGCTGCGCCTGAAATGGAAAGGGGTGCCCTTCTGTCCGCACCCCGAAAAACTTGACATCAGGAAAGGACGTTACAGCAGATGAATCGGAACGAACAGACCTGCAGCACCTGTCCGCAGGCCGTGTCAACGACGACCGGCATTATCAATCGACTGGCACGGAGTCTGGTATTCAAAAGCCTGGAAACAATTCAGAGCGGTCATCTGCTTCTGGTTGACCGGGACGAATGCCGGGAATTCGGCCGTAACGACTCGGAACTGAACGCCACGGTGCGGGTGCAGCACCCCGACTTTTACCGACGGGTTGTTTTCGGCGGCACCATCGCCGCCGGTGAGAGCTATCGGGACGGTCTCTGGAGCTGCAGCGACCTGACGGCGCTGGTGCGGATCATGGTGCGCAATCAGGAGACTCAACAGCAGCTGGAGAGCGGTCTGGCCCGTTTGGCCGTCCCGCTCCAGCGCCTGCTGCACCGGCTGAATGACAACACCCCCCGGGGCAGCCGCAGGAATATCTCCGCCCATTACGACCTGGGCAACGATTTCTATCAGCTGTTCCTTGATCCGAGCATGGCCTATTCCTGCGCTGTTTTTGAGCGGGACGACAGCACGCTGGAGGAAGCATCGACTGCCAAGTTCGACCGGATCTGCCGCAAGTTGAGGCTGGCTTCCGGTATGCAACTGCTGGAGATCGGCACCGGCTGGGGCGGCTTCGCCATCCACGCCGCCCGGAAGTACGGCTGTCACGTCACCACCACCACGATCTCGCGGCAGCAGCACGAACTGGCGGCGGAAAAAATATCGGCCAGCGGTTTGAACAGTCGGATCACCCTGCTGCAGCAGGACTACCGTGACCTGACCGGCCAGTTCGACCGGCTGGTTTCGATCGAGATGATCGAAGCGGTCGGCCACCGCCACCTGCCGACCTTTTTCCGCTCCTGTTCCGAGCGGCTGAAACCTGACGGCGCCGCACTGATCCAGGCCATCACCATGCCGGATCATCATTATCAGCGCTACCTGAATACCCCCGACTTCATCAACCGCCATATTTTCCCCGGCAGCTGCTGTCCGTCGCTGCATGCCATTTCAGAGGCCGTGGCCCAGGTGACTGACCTGCGCCTGAGCCATCTGGAGGATTTCTCGCCCCATTACGCCCGCACCCTGCGGGAATGGCGACATGCCTTTCATGCCAATCTGGAGCAGGTCAGGAGCCTGGGGTTCGACGAACGGTTTATCAGACTGTGGGAATATTACCTCTGTTACTGCGAGGGAGGTTTTGAGGAACGCTTCAGCGGTGTGGCGCAGCTGCTGTTAACCAAACCCGGATATCGTGGGGAAGCCTTACTGCATCCGCTGGAAGGGAGTGCACATTGATGAAATATCTTGCCGTGGCAATTGCCCTGCTGCTGATGACCGGTTGCGCCGCTTCCCTGCCTCCGCTCAAAACGGTGGACAATGTGGACATTCAGCGCTTCATGGGCCGGTGGTACGTTATCGCCTGTATTCCGACCTTCATTGAGACCGAAGCTTACAACGGCGTGGAGACCTATGCGTTCAACCCGGACGGTACGATTGACACGGTCTTCACGTTCAACAAAGGGAGCTTTGACGGACCGCCCAAGCGCTATAACCCGCGCGGTTTTATCCTGGACACGGTCAATAATTCCACCTGGGGGATGCAGTTCGTCTGGTCGATCAAAGCCGAATACCTGATCACCCATCTGAATCAGGATTATACCCAGACCGTCATCGGCCGAAACAAGCGCGACTACGTCTGGATCATGGCGCGCACACCGCAGATACCGGGGAGTGATTACCAGCGGTTGGTGAAGGAGCTGGAGAATCAGGGCTATGACATTTCCAGGCTGCGCAGGGTACCCCAGCGCTGGCCGAATGACGGGACCCGCCCGTGAGTGACCTGACCCGCAAGGTGATCAACGTCGCTCTGTTTCAGGCAGCCTGGTTCGCTGCGGTGCTGGGGGCGGCTCGCGGGCTGCTCTGGCTTGGCCCCCTGGCGATGATACCGACCCTGGCGCTCCATCTGGCACTCCAGGAAAACCGGCGGGCTGAAGCAAAACTGTTGCTTTCGGCCGGCCTGCT
Source organism: Deltaproteobacteria bacterium (assembly GCA_021850095.1). GTDB lineage: Bacteria > Desulfobacterota > Desulfuromonadia > Geobacterales > Pseudopelobacteraceae > JACRCG01. The sequence continues at coordinate 17,516 of JAJZRX010000025.1, read as the reverse complement.
CGGCTTCCTTTTTGACACCACGCTCGTGGCGGCGGGCATCTTTACGCCGCTGCAGCACCTCTTTCCCCACCCTTTCAGTCCGCCATGGATGATCTGCCTCTGGCTGAATTTTGCGGCCACCCTGAACGTCTCCATGGTCTGGCTGCGCGGACGTTATCTCCTGGCAGCGCTCTTCGGCGCAGTCGGCGGCCCTTTGGCATATTACAGCGGAGCCAGACTGGGGGCGACTGAGGCGCTGCCGACAACGGTCGGGATGCTGCTGCTGGCGATCGGCTGGGGGATTATGACGCCGCTCCTGGTCTGGCTGGCGCGTGTGTTTCCCGGAAAGGTATTCCCATGACAGATTCAATCATCATCGGTGTCAGCTCCTGCCTGCTGGGAGAGCATGTCCGTTACGACGGCGGCCACAAACATGATCGTTACATCACCGATACCCTTGGGCAGTACTTCCGCTTTCTGCCGGTCTGCCCCGAAGTTGGCTGCGGACTGCCGATTCCCCGGGAGTCCATGCGTCTGGAAGGCGATCCGGCCAATCCCCGCCTGATAACTGGCAAGAGCCGCATCGACCATACCGAGCGGATGCTGGAATTTTGCCGGATCAAGGTCAAAGAGCTGGAGGGGGCTGATCTGTGCGGATTCATCTTCAAAAAGGATTCCCCCAGTTCCGGCCTGTTCCGGGTCAAGGTCTATAATAACGGCGCTGCCGCCAAAAGCGGCAGCGGCCTGTTCGCCGCAGCGCTGGCCCGCCACTTTCCGCTGCTGCCCATGGAGGAAGAAGGGCGCCTGAATGACCCGCATCTTCGGGAAAACTTCATCGAACGGGTCTTCAGCTGCCGGCGCTGGAAGAATTTTCTGGCCTCTGATCCCACCCTGGGCACGCTGGTGGAATTTCATACCGCCCACAAGCTGCTGCTGATGGCCCATAGTCCCGAGGTTTATCGCCGCATGGGAGCGCTGGTCGCCCATGGCAAGGAACTGCCGTTTTCTGAACTGCTCCAGCGCTACGAAGAGCTGTTCATGAAAGGACTGGCCCTGCACGCTTCGACCAAAAAGAACACCAACGTCCTGCAGCATATGATGGGCTATTTCAAGAAGCAGCTTTCCCCGGAGGAAAAGGCGGAACTGCTGGAGGTCATCGGCCAGTATCATGACGGTCTGGCGCCGCTGATCGTGCCGCTGACGCTGCTCAAACATTATGTGCGCAAGTATGGCCAGCAGTACCTGCAGGGTCAGGTCTACCTGTCACCGCACCCGGCACAACTGATGCTGCGGAATCATGTCTGATAAACGGATGCCGGGAGCGGTTTTTATGCCAGCCTGGCGGCGGCAGCAGTTAATCTGGAAACATTCACTCTGCCAGGCATGCGAGGAGCGTCATGAATTTTTACGAATGTACCGTCACCACCATCGATGGCCAGACCCTGGCAATGGAGGTTTACCGCAGCCAGGTGCTGCTGATCGTCAACGTCGCCAGCAAGTGCGGCTTCACATCCCAATATGCGGGACTGGAAGCGCTCTATCGCCGTTACCGGGACAAGGGATTTACCGTTCTCGGCTTTCCCTGCGACCAGTTCGCCCATCAGGAGCCGGGCGACGAGGCGGAGATCCGGAGCTTCTGCTCGCTTACCTATGATGTCACCTTTCCGCTTTTTGCCAAGATAGAGGTCAACGGCAGCGGTGCGCACCCTCTCTTCGCATACCTCAAAAAAGCCCGGCCGAGGCTTTTGGGCAGCGAGGCGATCAAGTGGAATTTCACCAAGTTTCTCGTCAATCGCGACGGACAGGTTCTGAAACGTTACGCGCCAAGCGACACACCGGAACGTATTGAGGATGATCTGCGAGGCATGATTGAGCTCTCGTAAACCAATACATCCGCAGCGCATCACGAGCCGAAACCAGGCCTCGGAAACTTCTGAAGCGGTGGTTTACTGGATGAGCCGCGACCAGCGCGTGGCCGACAACTGGGCGCTGCTCCATGCCCAGAGCCTGGCTGTGGAACGGCAGACACCCCTGGCGGTTGTCTTTACTCTGGCAGATTCATTTCTTGGTGCGACCCTGCGCCAGTTCGGTTTCATGCTGCGCGGCCTGGCAGGCGTTGCCGGGCGGCTGCGGGAGTTGGGCATCCCCTTTATCCTGCTGCGCGGCGGCCCGCCCGAAGAGATGTGCCGCTTCATCCGCCAGCAGGAGGTCGGCACATTGGTTACGGATTTTGATCCACTTCGCATCAAGCGCAGCTGGCGCGATCAGGTCATAGGGAGCGTGGCCATCCCCTGCATCGAGGTGGATGCCCACAACATCGTGCCCTGTCGGATTGACCGGACCTGGGGAGAACGCCCGGTTTTCGGCAAGATTCGTTACATGAATTACCAGGGATGCCTGCGAAAGTTTGACGTGGCGGACTATATCAGCAGGCACCGTTATTGAAAAAGGGGAGAGAATGGATATAATTTTTACACGGTATTGTTCTGCAATAACCGATCTCACATCGAGCGTGGACAGGCGCGCTGAAAAGGCGGGGCAACGAAATTTTGATTCCGGTGGCTGAATTATGAGGGGCACGCCATGAAAGAGTCATTGAACACCGCTGCAACCGTATCGAACGAAACATTCAGTTCGCTGTTCGAGACAATGGATCAGGGAGTGGTCTACCAGGACGCCGCCGGTGTCATCATTAGGGCCAACCCCGCCGCAGAGCGCATCCTCGGCTTGACCCGCGAACAGATCATGGGGCGCAGTTCCCTTGACCCCCGCTGGAAATGCATTCGTGAGGATGGTAGCGACATTTCGGGCGACGAGCATCCTTCCATGATCGCTCTGCGCACCGGCAGACCGGTGATCAAGAACGTCATGGGGATGTATCTCCCTGACACGGATGAATTGCGCTGGATAATTGTTTCATCGGTGCCCGACCTTTTCAGGGACGGCGTTCCGCAGCAGATTATCACCACCTTTACCGACATCACCGACCTGAAAAACACCGAAGAACGCCTCCAGCAGTCCGAAAAACGCTTTCACAATCTGTTCGACACCATGCACGAGGGGTTCGCCTTCCACGAGGTGATCTGTAACGCCGCAGGCGAAGTGACCGACTACCGTTACCTGGATCTGAACCAGGCCTTCGAGCAGCTGACCGGCTTGAAGCGGGAGACCACGGTCGGCCGGACGGTGCGGGAAGTGTTGCCGGAGATCGAGGAGGAGTGGATCCAGTGCTTCGGCAGGGTCGCCCTGACCGGCATCCCGGACGAGCGGGAAAGCCATGTGCGTGAGCTGGACCGCTACTACCGGGCCCGGGCCTATTCACCCGAAAAGGGGAAATTTGCTGTCGTGTTCGAGGAGACCACCACCGAGCGGCGGGCACAGCGCGAGCTGGAGCGGAGGGAAGCGCTTTATAACGACCTCATTGAGACGGCAACGGACCTGGTCTGGCGCTGCGACACCGAGGGGCGCTATACTTTCCTCAACCGGGCCTGGGAAAGCGCCTTCGGCTATTCTCTTGACGAGATGCTGGGGCATCGCTTTACCGAGTTCATGACCGCCGAGCAGGCGGAGCGGGACAGCACCCTGTTCGCGCAGCTGCTCGCCACCAGCGGCCGGGTCAGAGATCATGAGACTGTCCACTTGAGCAAGGATGGCACCCCGGTTCATCTGGTGTTCAACGCCACATTCTACCACGACGATCACGGAGAGGTGGTCGGCACCCAGGGCACCGCCCACAACATCACCCTGCGTAAGGAGCAAGAACGGGCGCTTCGGGAAAGCGAGCTCTTCCTGCGCAAGGCCCAGCAATCGGCTCGCATCGGGATTTACGAATTTGACATAGTTCATGACCGTTGGCACAGTTCATCTGAACTGGATACCATTTTCGGTATCGATGCCACGTATGACCGCACGTTCTCAAACTGGTTGTGTCTGATCAATCCCGAGTGGCGCGAGCGTATGGCGGCCTATTTTGCAGACCTGCTGGCAAGCAGGAAATGGTTTGAGATGGAGTACCTGATTGTCCGGCCGGTTGATGGCCAGTCGCGCTGGGTTTACGGCACCGGTGAATTCGAATACGACGATAACGGGAAAGCTGTCCGGATGTTTGGCACCATTCAGGATGTCACCGACCGCAAGCGGTTGGAAGAGGAACGCCTTGCTCTTGAGAAACAGCTGCTCCATGCACAGAAACTGGAATCACTGGGCGTCCTGGCCGGAGGCATCGCCCACGACTTCAACAACATCCTCACCGCCATCATCGGCAACGCCGACCTGGCCCTGATGCGGCTCAACAAGGAATCCCCTGTTCTGGAAAACCTGCGCAAGATAGAGCAGGCCGCCGCCCGCGCCGCCGACCTGGCCAGGCAGATGCTGGCCTATTCAGGAAAAGGCAAATTCGTGGTGGAAGCCATTGACCTGAACCGGCTGATTGAGGAGATGTTCCACATGCTGGAGGTTTCCATCTCCAAGAAGGCGGTGCTCAAGCTCAATCCTTACCATCCACTCCCCAGCGTGGAGGCCGACGCCACCCAGATCCGCCAGATCATCATGAACCTGGTTATCAACGCATCCGAAGCCATCGGCGACAGAAGCGGCATTATCGCCGTTACCACCGGCGTGATGGGCTGCGACCGTAACTACCTGAAGGATGTTTGGCTGGACGACAACATCAGCGAAGGGCTGTACGTCTACCTTGAAATAGCCGATACAGGATGCGGTATGGACAAGGAGACCCTGGCGAAGTTGTTCGACCCCTTCTTCACCACCAAATTCACTGGCCGGGGATTGGGCATGGCCGCCGTTCTCGGCATCGTGCGCGGCCACAAAGGCGCCATCAAGGTCTACAGCGAACCGAACCGGGGTACCACCTTCAAGGTCCTGCTGCCGGCATCAGAACGACCCGCCGAACTGTTCAGCGACACCGATCACAGCGACCACTGGCTGGGGAGCGGCACGGTGCTGCTGGTGGACGATGAAGAAACCGTGCGCGGCATCGGCGGCGAGATGCTCAACGTTCTCGGCTTCGAGGTGCTCACCGCCAACGATGGAAGAGAAGCCCTGGAAACCTACCGGAACAATCCCGGCATCGCTTTGGTCCTCCTCGACCTGACCATGCCGCACATGGACGGCGAACAATGCTTCCGCGAACTGCGGCAGCTCGACCCCAAAGTGAAGGTCATCATGTCCAGCGGCTTCAGCGAGCAGGAAGTGACCCAGAAGTTCGCCGGCAAGGGGCTGGCCGGGTTCATCCAGAAACCGTACAAGCTCAATATGCTGAAAGAGGTAATAAGAAGGATTTAAGGGGAGTATCCGTGACTATTGGCGAGGAATACGGTGACCCTGGCGGCGCTACACTGAACGCCGGGTGCACAGTGCGGGCACATTGTCAGCCGCAGCTCCCCAGGCTGGCAAGGCCGTAGAGAAATTCTGCCCGATAATCCGGTTTTCGGCCACGGTACATCAGCCGGGTGCGGCCGGATATGCGCAAGCCCCTGCGGTTGAAGAGCCGCAGTGCGGCGCGGTTCGACGCCGGTGCATCCAGGTACAGCTTCGTCCCCAGGGCTGCCGACTGCAGCGCTGCCTTCAGCAGGTCATCTGCGGTGGCGTCCTCCAGCGCTGAAAACGGCCCGATCTGCAGTGCATCCCCGCAGGGCTGCAGCACGGCAAAACCGGTTGCCTGCTGCAGCAACTTGCCGCGGGCAACCGTCGCCGCCAGCAGGGCGGCGCGCTGGTCGCCCCAGGCCTGAACATCGATCTCATTCAGCAGAGTATCGTGACCGCCGCAGTTAGCGACCGCTCCCCGGCGGATATGCCGCTGCCGGCCTGTCCCGCTCCAGCGAACAATCGTATCGATACTTTTAAAGCCATGCCTCTCATACAGTGCCTGACCCAACTTTGAAGCGGTCAGCCAGACCGTTTCAACCCCCTCGGCCCGTAACGCCTCCAGGGCGCTGACAAACAGCGTCTGTCCGATTCCCCGCCCCCGGAAACCCTCCGCCACAATCAAATTGCCGATCCAGCCGCTGCACCCGTGTTTCAGTGACGTCACACATCCCGCCAGCTCCCCCCCATCAGCCCTGGCAGCACAACACCCCTGGGGAAAGGCCGATAGCAGGAATTCAAATTCCCAGGGATCGACCATCCAGTTCTCCGCAGTTGCCAGCTTCAGAAAGGGCGCAAAGTCATCCCTCTGGAATGGATCAATGATCATGGCGCGGGGAAGGCCGCTTCGGCGATGGTCAGGTTCATATCCTGGCCGATCAGACCGATGGCGTCGGCCCGGCACTGCTTGCAGTGGGCGAACTGGCCAATCACGCCTTCGTTGGCTTTCCGGATTTCGGCCAGGTACTCTTCGCTGGGGCGGCTGATATGGCTCAATTCGGCCTGGGGAATGATCGGCATGATGTTCATCACAAAGGCGCCCAATGCCTTGACCTTTTCTGCGATCACGGGGATCTGATGATCGTTGATGCCGGGTGTCAGCACCGAGTTGATCTTGATCGTCATGCCCAGCTCGCCGGCCCGCCGGACCCCTTCAAGCTGGTTGGCGATCAGGATTCGGGAAGCCTCCACGCCGCTATATCGTTTGCCGTGATAGATGATGTGGCCATAGATTTTTGCTCCGACTTCCGGATCGATGGCGTTGATCGTCACGGTCAGGCTGTGCAGGCCCAATTCGTGGAGCCGGTCTATGGATTCTGGCAGCAGCAGGCCGTTGGTGCTCATGCAGAGCATCAGCTGCGGAAACTCTTTCTTGACCAGCTCGAAGGTCTGAAAGGTCTCCTCGTTGGCCAGCGGATCTCCCGGCCCGGCGATGCCGACCACCTTGATGATCGGCCCGGCGATCGGGCTGGCCATGACTTCGCGCACCTTTTCGATCGCCTCCTGGGGTGTCATGATCCGGCTGGTGACACCCGGGCGGGATTCGTTGGCGCAGTCATGCTTACGGGAGCAGTAGCCGCACTTGATGTTGCACCTGGGGGCCACCGCCAGATGCATCCGGCCGTTCTTATGGTGGTTGCCGCCGAAGCAGGGATGTCCCTGAATTTTGTTCTTCATCTCGCAGGCAGTTGCCATGACGTGTTCTCCTTCCAGAAATGAAAAACGCCCGCAGGAGGTTATCCCACGGGCGTCGTTGCCGCTACTGGCCAGCTATTTGCATCGATTGTGCCAGCTTACCGAAACACTGTCGTAAACACTTTGAAACACAGAGCAATAGAGCAACTGAAGCAAAGACAAATAAATCGGCTTCAAAAAATTCTGCTTCCAAAACTGATCTAAAACTCCTGAAAGCATCTGCTATGCACATTTATTAAGCACAAATCTTTGTGGCTTATTCCTGCAGAGACTTATCTCAATTGCTCTGTTGCTCTGTGTTATAAAAGACTGGATGTGAACATGTTTAACCACTACAACCCGCACGAAATCCGCGACCGCGCCCGGGCCGCCTTTATCGGCATGGCGATCGGCGATGCGCTGGGCGCCACGGTCGAGTTCATGACGAGCTCCGAGATTGCCGCAAAATACGGCACATTCAAGGAGATCATCGGCGGCGGCTGGCTGCGGCTGAAGCCGGGCCAGGTCACCGACGACACCCAGATGGCGCTCTGCATCGCCCGGGCGGTCATCAGCAGCCAGACCTGGTCGCTGGAGGCGATTGCCGCCAATTTCGCGGCCTGGCTCAAATCCCGTCCGGTGGATTGCGGCGATACCTGCCGCAAGGGCATCCGGGCCTATATGCTCAACGGCACGCTGGAAACACCGCCCAACGAATGGGACGCCGGCAATGGCGCCGCCATGCGCATGCTGCCGGTGGCGCTTTACTCGCTGCCGGATCGGGAACTGCTCAGAAAGTACGCGCTGGAGCAGGCCCACCTGACCCACAACAACCCGGTTTCGGACGCTGCCTGCCTCTGCCTGGGGGAAATGCTGCACCTGGCGATCTGCGGGGCAGAAAAAAACCGCCTGCGACGGCAGGCCGACGGACTGGCGGCCCGCTTTCCGACCTTTGCCTTTGAACCGTACCGAGGCTTGGCCAGCGGCTATGTGGTCGATACGATGCAGACCGTTTTCCACTGGTTTTTCCGGGGCCGGAGTTTTGAGGAATGCCTGGTCGGAACCGTCAACCAAGGGGCGGACGCCGACACGACCGGCGCGATTTGCGGCATGCTGGCCGGCGCCTACCATGGCATGGAGGGCATCCCGCAGCGCTGGCTGAAGAAGATGGACCGGGCGGTTATCGCTGAAATCGAAACGGTAACCGAAAGACTGGTGGCCGCCAGCCCGGCCGGGAGGGGCTATTAGTAACTAATACCGATTCCAAATCAAAGATGATATCAAGGCGGCAAGGATTGAGGTGCCAAGGCGTACTTTCAGTACGTTGAGGTACCGAAGACGAGCCAACGCAGATAGCGCTTTGATCTGGAATTGGAATAACGCAGATGAAGGCTCCAATCGTAGATAACTACGGGTATTTGTTATTTCTCCTGCAATCTCGCATACACCTTCTTCATCATCCATTCCCTGACCAGACCGCCAAAGGTTTTGTCCTCCACGATCTTTTCAAAAATCTCCTGATTCTGATCCATTCGTTCGATCAGTTTGCTTAAAAACTGGTCTTCAAATGCATACTTGAAGGTGTCAATCTTATTGGCCTGTGCCTGTGTTCTCAACGTTTCATCCTGGACAAGCTCAGCCTCAATCTGGTCAAAGAAAAGTTTGTCGGCCTGCTCAAAACTGGTGCCGAACCGCTCATTCAATAACTCGATGATTTCAGACAAGACGGCATTTTCTTCATTTGCCCGTTTAATGCCTGCTTCCGTCAGACCGTCAAGCTCGCCGATTTCATTTTTCTGTAGTTCAATGCTGCCGTCAGCAATTTTCTGAAGACGGTAATACTCCAAAGCGACTTCGTCATCAAGCTGCAGCGCCTCCGATAAATCCATTTTCGGAAGCTTGGTTTGCAGTAATTTTGCAAACGCATAAAACTTTTCAAAGTCAGGCTCGGTAAACGGCATGATCTGGGCCAGGAAAGAATAAAGATTCGTCCAGGTACGCAGACTTTTTTTGAACTCGTCTTTTTCCTCCTTTTTCTCAATATCCTTGAACCGGTCAACAGCTGGGTCAATCCAGGCGTATAACGCTGCCTGGTCTTTAACCGTCAATCTCCGGCTGTCCTTGAAATAGACCCTGGAGAATGCCTCGATTTCCGACTGCCAGTAAATCTGCTTTTCGTCCAGCTTCGCTTTCAGATCATACAGGTGGTTCGGGTCCGGCTCGGATACCACGGTTGTGATTTCGTAATAGGGCTGGAACGATGAAAGGATCGTCTCCCGGTCATTCACAAAATCCAAAACAAACGTATCATCCTTGCCCGGACAGGTGCGATTCAGGCGGGACAGTGTCTGTACGGCCTTAACTCCGGAAAGTTTTTTATCCACATACATCGTATGCAGCAAGGGCTGATCAAAACCGGTCTGGTACTTATCCGCAACTATCAGAATCTTGTACTCTTCCGTATCGAATACCTCCGGCAGTTCCCTTTCACCATATCCCGTCAACGATGGTTCGGAAACGCCATCCGGAAAATCATCATCAATAACTTTACCTGAAAAAGCCACCAACACCTTGATGTCGGTATATTCCTTGGCCTTGATGTATCGCTTGAACTCGTCAAAATACCTCTTAGCATGTAGTCTCGAACCGGTCACCAACATAGCTTTGGCCCTGCCGCCGATCTTTTTGGCAACAATCTGCCGGAAATGTTCAATGATGATTTCGGTCTTTTGCGCAAGGTTATGCGGATGCAGTGACACATATTTGCCTATCGCCTGTGCTGCCTTCTTTTTGTTGAGCAGCGGGTCTTCCTCGATAGCCTTGGTCAACTTGAAGTACAGTTCATAGGTTGTGTAGTTTTCCAGCACATCAAGTATGAATCCTTCTTCAATGGCCTGACGCATGGAATACAGATGGAACGGTTGCGGCTTGCCTTCATCGTTCAAGGAGCCAAACACGGCAAGGGTCTTGTACTTGGGAGTGGCGGTAAAAGCAAAGAACGAGATGTTCTGCTGCCTCCCTCTGGCCGCGCACGACTTTTCAACCTCGGCGTTGATTTCATCCTCATCATCAAAATCAGTGAAGTCGTCCTCAACAGCTGTTTCAAGAGACTTGGCAGAGAGCACCTCTTTCAGCTTCTTGCTTGCCTCACCCCCCTGTGAACTGTGGGCTTCGTCAATGATAACGGCATATCTGCGGTCTGGCAGATCGCCAATCTTATCGATCACAAACGGGAACTTCTGCAAAGTGGTGATGATAATATGCGTGCCGTAGCTGATGGCGCTGGCCAGTTGGGAACTGTCTTTGTCCACCTTCTGAACCACACCGGTTTTATGCTCAAATTGATAGATGGTGTTCTGGAGCTGGTTATCAAGCACTTTTCTGTCGGTCACAACAATAACACTATCAAATATACGTTCATCCCGCTCATTATGCAGACTGGAAAGCCGGTAGGCCAGCCAGGCGATGGAATTGCTCTTGCCCGAACCGGCGGAGTGCTGAATCAGGTAGTTTTTGCCCGCACCACTTGCTTTCGCATCAGTAGTCAGTTTGCGAACAGAATCCAACTGATGATAGCGGGGGAAGATTAGTTTTTCGCTCTTCTTCATAACGCCGTCAAACTCGTATTCCTCGGTTTGCAGGTGAATAAAGCGGTGGATGATATCTAGCCAGCTATCCTTGGTCAGCACGCTTTCCCACAGGTAGGATGTCTTGTAACCGGCAGGGTTGGACGGGTTTCCCTTCCCGTTGTCGCAACCCTTGTTGAACGGAAGCCAGTACGTCCTGTTGCCGTTCACTCTGGTTGTCATATACACTTCGTCGGGATCAACGGCAAAATGGACGAGGGCGCGTTTCTTAAAGGCAAACAAAAGCTCCCGGTTGTCCCGATCCTGGGCGTACTGGCGTCTGGCATTGGATGCCGTCTGGCCGGTAAAATGGTTCTTCAGCTCCAGCGTGGCAACGGGCAGGCCATTAAGAGAAAGCACCAGATCAACCGAGTTCTTGTTTTTGGCGCTGTAGTAGAGTTGACGCACAACTTTCAGCCGGTTCTTTTCATACAGCGCCAGCGTATCGGGGTTTAAGCCGGATTCCGGCTTGAAAAAGGCCATTTGAAACCGGATACCATAATCAACAAAACCATTGCGCAGCACGTCCAGCGAACCGCGCAGATCCAATTCCTTATACAGCCTCTGAATTATCCGGTTGGGGCAGTCGGCGCCATGTATGGTTTCAAGTTTGCTCCATTTTTCGGGCTGGGTTTCCTGGATGAAACTGATTACCTCGGTCTTGAACATCCCCAGTTCAACGCTGTAATCATCGGCATTACCCTGGATATAGCCACCCTGATCAACCAGGCATTCGATAATGGCGGTTTCAAAGGTTTTTTCTGTATGAATGTTTGACATTCGCTGGCTTCCCTCTTAGTTTGGTCGGGACATTCATGTCATTACCAAACTCGTGCAGGTAATCAATCCTTATTGGGATTCATTTCAGATAGAGCATCACGTCCCCATGCCTGCAATCGTTCGACTATTTCTGTTTCGCTCGGCAGAAGGTTGCGGTAATTATCCGGCAGATGCGGTGTCAGGCTATATGTGGCAATACCAATTGGTAAAGTTGCTGTTTTCAAGGCATATTCCACAACAGTCTTATCCTTGCTCTTGCAGATAATTATTCCGATGGCATCGTTTTCTTCCGGCAGTTTTACCTGTTCATTCAAGGCGGTCAGATAAAACTCCATTTTCCCTTTGTGTTCGGGCTGAAACTCGCCGATTTTAAGTTCGATAGCAATCAGACTGCGAAGCTCTCGATGATACAGGAGCAGATCAATAAAATAATCATTCTGGCCGACCTTCAGCTTGTATTGGCTGCCAAGAAAGGCAAAGTTTGCGCCCATTTCAGCAAGAAATTGACGAAGATTGCCAATGATTGCCCGTTCCAGCTCCCGTTCTTCATGTTCATCACTCAGATCAAGGAAATCAAAAAGGTAGTGATCCTTTACGGCCAGTTTTGCATGGCCGGCAATTGAATTGGGCAGGACTTCGTCAAAATTGGTCTGGTTGAGAAGGTATTTTTCGTAGGTTGCATTTTCTATCTGGTGTTCCAACACCCGCTTGGTCCAGCCATAGCGAGCTGTGGCGCGCAGGTAGAATTCGCGTTGGAGTGGTTCTTTGCACCTTGCTAGAATGATGATGTGTTTAGTCCAGCTTATTTCTGCAACCAGTGGTTGCAGTTTTTCACTGCTGACATAAGTGCGATAAAAATCAAGCATATTCCAAAGGTTACGAGACGAAAAACCGCTCTTCTCGCCAAACTCCAGCTTAAGATCCTGAGAGAGTCGCTCGACAACGGATTTCCCCCATCCATCGTGCTGCTGGCGTTCATCAATACGGTGGCCGATTTCCCAGTAAAGTTGAATCAGCTCACGATTGACAACTTTAAGTGCGGCATATTGAGCGGCGTAGATACGTTGCTTCAGATCTGAAAGAAGGTTGCCATATCCTTGCGGTTCAAGCGTGCTCATGCCGCCACCTCGTCGCGAACGTCGATTTTACCCGTCACCACCTCAGAAATCAGGGTGGTGCGGTACTCCTTGAACAGTTCAATCTGTAGTTTGAATTTATCTATGATGGTATCCAGCCGAGAACATTCGGTTTCGATGTGAGTGACTATGGAAGCTTGCTCAGTGTATTCAGGTACAATTAATACAAAATTTTTCAGTGACTCAAAATTGAGTCCCTCTCTACCACTTCCAGTTTGCTCGATATCGATTTGTTTCTGGCCTACATCTGATCGAAGTAGATAATACAAGAACATTGTTGTTATCGAACTCGTGGGGCGTATGATGCAAACATGCTGATTCACATTCGCTTCGCCCAGAGCATCATCCGTAAAGTAGCAGCGTCCGATTGAAGCCCCAGTAATATTCAAGAGAACATCACCAGACATAACCTTGCTATTCCCCATATCATCATGAGTTTCTTGGGTGATGTACGCAACATCATCCATTTTGAGCCCGCTGAAGTGAACATTCTGGCTCCTCAACAGCGGGATGCCGTCAAGCTGGTAAACGCTTGCTCCGCCTTTTGGTGTCACACCGCTACCGACCTTTGACACGAAATACTTCAGCCGCTTCACCTCCCAATATTCTGGAATATCCCCAAGCCAGTCAACGCCGGAAGGTTTGAGCGTTACCTGCGGATCAAGCCCCCTGGTCACCGCACGATTGATGATGGCGGTTTTCTCTTCTTCATACAGGGCAATTAGCTTTTCCTTGTTGGCGATAAGCTGGTCGATCTCGGCGGTCTTGCGGTCAAGAAATGAGGCGATGGCGGTTTGTTCGGGGAGGGAAGGGACGGCAAAAGGTAAATCAGTCAAAAATTCTTTGTCTACTCGTGGCATTTTGCTACCAAATGTTGAGCCATTAGCCAAATCGGTAAACTCTTCTGATAACAACCTGTATTTTAGATAGGTTGAAGAAAAATGGTGCTCTGTTGTTATTACAAAAAAATCTCCAACTGCCGCACCATCAAAATCTGCTACCCATACTTTTGCCAAATATGGTCGTAGTTTTCCGTATAAGATGTTTCCCTGATTAAAACGGATACCTTCACCTTCAAAAGCCGTATCAGTTGTAATGTAACGCCCCGTCTTACTCTCAATATTTTCCAGCGCAACTTTTTCAGCGCCCTCTTCTGCCTTTTCTGTGCATATCTTCGCAACATACTTCAGCCGCTTTACTTCCCACCCCTCCGGAATCTCCCCAATCCACTCCACCCCGGAATCCTTGTAGCTGTCATAGCGCTTCATCACAGCAGCACCTGCTTCTCAAGCTCCAGGGTTTCTTCCTCCAGCTTCAGGATGTCGGCCTTGATGGCATCAAGCGAACGCAGCGGCTTGAACTCGTAAAAGTACTTGGTGAAGTTGATCTCATACCCTACTTTGGTCTTACTCTCATCAATCCAGGCATCCGGCACATGGGGCTTTACTTCCCGCTCAAAGTATTCGGCTATGGTCTGCTTTACCAGCTTGCCGTTGTCATCTTTCCGCAGGAAAGGGATGTTTTCAAAATCCCGCAGGCCGGAATCGGACTTCGGCTCACCATTTTTCCCTTTGACAATCTTCCCGGCAGCGTCTCTCTCCGGACGCTCCACCGTCACCCGCCAGTAACCGAAGAAATCATTCGGATAAATCTTGCAGAACTCGTTTTCTAAAAAGTCGCCGTAGATATTGGTGATGAAGCCGATCCCCCGGCCATTGCCGTTTTCCGGTATCTCTTTCCGCTTGTTCCCCAAACTGCGAGACATCTTTTGCCAGAAACGGTTTTCAGTGATTGCCGGGTTTTCATCATCCTTGCCGCCAGTGGCATTGATGAGCTGAATCTTCCCTTTGCGCTCTTTTTCCTTATGGTTGGTCAAAATCCAGATATAGGTGGAAATGCCGGTGTTGTAAAAAAGCTGATCCGGCAGGGCGATAACAGCTTCCAGCCAATCATTCTCAATAATCCATTTGCGGATTTCACTTTCACCGCCGCCTGCCTGACCGGTAAAGAGCGGAGAGCCATTGAAGACAATCCCGATACGGCTGCCGTCCGGCTTCATTTTGGAAATCATATGTTGCAGGAACAGCAGCGAACCGTCATTGATACGGGGAAGACCGGCGCCAAAGCGTCCGGCATAGCCCTTTTTCTCCGCCTCGGCCTTGATGATCTTTTCCGCTTTCTTCCAGTCCACACCAAACGGCGGATTGGAGAGCATGTAATCGAAATACTCTCCCTCAAGTCCGTCAACAGTAAATGTATTGCCCATCTTCACATTGGCCGGATTCTGCCCCTTGATCAGCATATCCGACTTGCAGATGGCGTATGATTCGGGATTGATTTCCTGACCGAACACCTCCAGCTTGGCTTTAGGGTTCAGGGTCTTCAGATAATCTTCAGCAACCGAAAGCATGCCGCCAGTGCCGCAAGCCGGATCGTACAGTGTTTTGACTATCCCCTCTTTGGTGAGGATATCGTTGTCGCTTTTGAACAGCAGATTCACCATAAGCTTGATTACTTCGCGGGGGGTAAAATGCTCCCCAGCCGTTTCGTTGGAAATCTCGGCAAACTTCCTGATCAACTCCTCGAACACATACCCCATTTCCATTGTGGTTATGCCGGTAAGGTCGATCTCGGCGAACTCTTTTACCACCTGAAAGAGCAGATCAGTCTGCGGATCATCCATGCGGGAGATATGATCGTCAAAACTGAAATACTCGATAATTTCACGGGCACCATAAGAAAAGCCGTTGATATAGTTGCGCAGGTTGGCGGCCACATGGGTAGGGTCGGCTTTGATCTTTTCAAAATCGAATTTGCTTCTGTTGTGAAAATTGAGCTTGGCAACCTTGTTCAAGGTCAGGTCTTTGGCGCTATCGGAGAGAGATTCAACCTTTGGCAGGTAATCCAGCACGGCCTGTTTGGTAGGGGCAAGAATACAATCCAGACGCCTGAGCACGGTCATCGGCAAAATGATCTTGCCGTAATCGGACTGTTTGTAATCACCGCGCAATAAGTCGGCGACACTCCAGATTTTGTTGGCCATGCCTTTGAAATCAACCATCTTTCCAGACTCCTTTATTGGGTGGGCAGTAGCGCACAATAGCATTTTTAGCTGAAAACGCCACTTGATTCATATGTTTTTCCATTGCAGGTAAGCAAGAACGGCTTAATGCAAATGTTGTGAAGTAATTCCGATTCCACATCAAAGCGCTATCTTCGTTGGCTTGTCTTCGGTGCCTCAACGTACTGATAGTACGCCTCGGCACCTCAATCCTTGCCGCCTTGATATCATCTTTGATTTGGAACCGGTATAACTACGATTGATTCCATGTATATAACCTGTTGAAAACCCGATATGACTCTCCTATAGTATCACCGAATGCAGATTGATTTTAACGAGGTGAAGCATGACCACACGCATCGAAAAAGATTCCATGGGCGAAATGACGGTTCCGGCCGAGGCGTACTACGGCGCCCAGACCGCCCGGGCGCTGCAGAACTTTCCCATTTCAGGCCTGAAACCGCATCCGGCCTTTGTCTGGGGCACGGTGGTCATCAAGCGCTGCGCCGCGCTGGCCAACATGAGCACCGGACGTTTGCCGGCGGAGATCGGCAACGCCATTGTGGCCGCCGCCGAAGAGGTGTTGGCCGGCGGACTGGCCGATCAGTTTGTGGTGGACCCCTTCCAGGCCGGGGCCGGCACATCCCACAACATGAATGCCAACGAGGTACTGGCCAACCGGGCCCTGGAGCTGCTGGGTAGGGAAAGAGGCGACTTCAGCACTCTGCACCCCAACGACCATGTCAACATGGCCCAGTCCACCAACGATGTTATCCCGACCGCCATCCGGCTGGCTTCGCTGGAAATGCTGGATCCGCTGCTGGAAACCCTGGAAAGTCTTGAGCTGGCCCTGGCGGCCAAGGCCAGAGAGTTCGATCACATCCTCAAATCCGGCCGCACCCATCTGCAGGATGCGGTGCCGATCCGCATGGGGCAGGAGTTCGGCGCCTATGCGACGGCAATCCGCAAAAACCGCGAGGGGCTGGAAGCCTGCATCCCGGCCCTGCTGGAGCTGGGCATCGGCGGCACCGCCGTCGGGACCGGCCTGAACGCCGAGCCGGACTACATCACCAGCATCGTCGAGCAGCTGGCCCTGGCGACCGGTTTCCCGCTGGTCGCCAGCCCTGATCTGTTCGAGGCCATGCAGAACATGGATCCCTTCCTGGCGCTCTCTTCGGCCCTGCGGCGTACGGCGGTCACCATCGGGCGCATTTCCAACGACCTGCGCCTGCTGGCCTCCGGCCCCCGCACCGGCCTGGACGAGATCCGGCTGCCGGCCATCCAGCCCGGCTCCTCGATCATGCCGGGCAAGATCAACCCCTCCATGGCCGAGATGACCAACATGGTCTGCTTCCAGGTGCAGGGCTGCGATCAGGCCGTTATGCTGGCGACCCAGGCCGGCCAGCTGGAGCTGAACGTGATGATGCCGTTGATCGCCTGGAACCTGACCTTTTCCATGGAACTGCTCAACAATTGCGTGCAGAAATTGACCGAATCCTGTATAAACGGCATCACTGCCAACGAAGAGCGCTGCCGCCGCTACCTGGAAGAATCGCTCGGTCTGGTGACGGTGCTGGCGCCCTACATCGGCTACAACGCTTCGGCCGCCATCGCCAAGCAGTCGGTCGCCAGCGGCAAAAGCATCCGCCAGATCGTGCTGGAGCAGGGGCTGATGCCGGAGGCCGAGCTGGACAGCATCATGCAGCCGCAGCACCTGACCGAACCCGGGCTGCCGAAACAGTAGCCCCGGATTTTATTCATAACGTAGAAAACCACACCCTGCGGGTGTGGTCATGTGGACTGGCTATGCCGGTCCCGTATGGGTCTGGCTGATAAAGCCGCTCACTGCTATCCTTTCAACGAGTTGTTGCCGCAACA
>JAJZRX010000101.1 GCA_021850095.1 Deltaproteobacteria bacterium | reverse complement strand
TTGGTGAAGCGCTGGAAATCCTTCAGTTTGTTCTGGTAATCCTTCTCTTTGGAAGCGCGGGCTGATTCGGAAAGCAGCATGCCCTGTTTTTCCAGTTCGTCTTTCAGCTTTTTGAGGTCATCCTGCTTGAGGTTGATCTCGTCCTGAAACTTTTTGACTTTGGCGGCCAGCTGCTCCTTGGCTTCTTTACCGGCTTCCGAGCCGTTCAGGGCGCGCTGCATGTCGATATAGCCCAACTTCACGTCTGCCGCAAAAACGGATGGTGCGGCCAGGCACACAGCTGCAATAGCAAGTAGTACAAATTTTCTCATGATACATTCTCCTTTTGATTGATACGATGTCTCGTTTTGTAATGACTAACCTACTAAAAAAGGCTGCCGATGGAAAACTCGAATCGGCCGCTTTTGTTGTCGATGTCCCGACGGGGATTGAGCGGTATGCCGTATTCAAGCCGCAACGGCCCGATCGGCGAAGACCAGCGGATGCCGGCGCCGTAACTCATCAGCATGGTGTTGAATTTGTCATCGAATGAATTGCCGTAGT
This sequence comes from Deltaproteobacteria bacterium, assembly GCA_021850095.1. Taxonomy (GTDB): domain Bacteria; phylum Desulfobacterota; class Desulfuromonadia; order Geobacterales; family Pseudopelobacteraceae; genus JACRCG01. The sequence goes on along the minus strand of JAJZRX010000101.1, from coordinate 7,715 downwards.
CAAAGAAGACGACCCCCTTGATACCCACATCCTGCAGCAGCGGAAAGGTGAATTCGGTGTTGCCGAAAACTTCCTTGCTGCCGCCCAGATAGACCCGATCAACACTCTGGTTTCCATTGATATCTTTTATGATGTAATTTTTTGTCGGTGATACGGTGCGGGCCTTGTAGCCGCGCAGCGAGTAAATGCCGCCCAGGTAGAATTTTTCGTCAATCGGAATCGGTTGACCAACTTCCTGGACGTAGCCGAGGGTCAGTTTAGTGGAAAAAATAAGTTTTTTGTACAGCGGGTAGAATAATGTGTGATCGGTTATGTAGCGGGCAAATTTGTTGTTGCCGCCCAGGCCGGCATATTCAAGCGACAGTGAGTTGATCATGCCGGTGGTCGGGTCAAGCCGGTAGTCGGTGTTGTTATGGGTAATGCTGCCCAAAAGCGAACTGGTTGTGGTGGTGCCGAGCGGGTAGTTGTTCGGATCCTGATCATGCAGGTTTTTATATGCAACAATTGGATTGTAAATGTCCTTGATTTCATATTTGTACATGAAGAAGGTTCCGACAAAGTCGTTGATCGGATAACCGGCCTTGATGTCGCCCCCCATCAGACGTCGGTTGTAATCCAGGTAATTACGCTCGGATCGATAGATATCTCCGCCCAGAGTCCATTTGGTGTCTAGAAAATGAGTATCGGTAAGGCCGAGGGAGTATGTCTGCGACCTTCCGCCGATAGAAGCGGATAAATTGGCCTTCAGGCCAAGACCAAAAAAGTTGGCCTGCTGGACCGAACCCTGGGCGATAAAACCATCCAGCGAGCTGTAGCCGCCGCCGATGCTGAAGGTGCCGGTCGGTTTCTCCTTGACGTCGATGTTGACGTTAAGTTTGTTGGCGGCGCTGCCCCTGGCGGTGGCGATATTGGCCTCTTCAAAGAAACCGAGATTCATCAGGTTCTGTTTGCTGCGCTTCATGCCGGTGGCGCTGTAGAGTTCGTTTTCGGTTACGCGCAGTTCGCGGCGGATGACCTTGTCGCGGGTTTTGGGGTTGCCGGCGATCGTAATGCGCTCGATTGAAACCAGATCACCCTTTTCCATGTCAAAGGTCACATCGACAACCTTCTTTTCACTGTCAGGGCGGGTTTGCGGATTGACATTGGCAAAAGCGTAGCCCTTGTCGCCATAGGCATCGGTCAGTGCAAAGATGTCCGTGCGCAGGGTGGCGCGGCTGAAGGTCTGCCCCGGTTCGCTCTTCAGCTTTTTGCGCAGCTCGGACGCCGATTCCAGCAGCTCACCCTTGAAGCCGATCTCGCCGAACCGGTACTGATCGCCTTCGGTGATGCCGATTGAAACCTCAAGGGCTGTCCTGGCATCATTCAGTTTGATGGCCGGTTCACCGACTTTGGCATTGATGTAGCCGTTGTTCATGTAAAAATCAGTGATCAGCAGAGCGTCGTTTTTCAGCACCTCTTCCTTGTAGGTGCCGGCGCTGGTCAGCCAGGACATGAACCATGACTGCTTGGTTTCCATCACGCCGCGCAGCTTGCGATCCGAAAAGGCTTTGTTTCCGTCAAAACGGATATCGCTGATCAGGATCTTCTTGCCTTCAATGATTTTGAAGGTAACCGAGAGATCCGTGGGGGAGCTTTTGTCAACCTGAGTCTGCACATCCGCCAGATAATAACCGTCATCGCCGTACAGTTTCTTGATCTTGGCAACGCTGGTTGCCAGATCCTTGGCGGCAAAAATGGAGTTCTGTCTGAATTCAAGAGCTTCCTTGAGTTTTTCAGTTGTCAGCTCTTTATTGCCCTCGAACTTGATGGTTCTGACGATCGGCTTTTCGAGGACGGTGTAAATCAGGATCGTGCCCTTGTCCGATTGTTCCGTCAGAGCCTGCACGTCCTGGAAATAACCGAGCTTATAAATCGAGCGGATGTCGGCATCAGTCTTGTCACTGTACAGGGTGTCCCCGGCCCGGACTTTCAGCACGTTCTGTATCGCTGCCGATTCAATCCGCCGGTTGCCCTGTATCTGGACTTCAACCAGTTTTTCCCCTTCCGCCTGGGCGGTTGTTGTTGAGCTGACAGCTGCAGCCAGGGACAAGGTTACGAACATATTTTTATACCTGGGCACTTTTCCCCCGAATATCATGTGGTTTTGTCCAGCTTTCCATCTACCAGACGAACGGTTGTGCCCATTGCGGCTGCAAGACGTTCGTTGTGGGTTACGATCACCAGGGTCAGTCCCCTTGTGACCTGCAGTTCCGCCAGCATGGCATGGATGCCGTCGCTGGTCTTCATATCCAGATTGCCGGTTGGTTCGTCAGCCAGCAGCAGTTCCGGTTCCAGCGCCAGCGCCCTGGCAATGGCCACCCGCTGCTGCTCTCCGCCGGACAGTTCCCCCGGTCGGTGGGTCATGCGCTGCCCCAGCCCGACATCATTCAGCAGCGCCTGGGCATCGCGGGTTGCCCTGTCGCGCGGCACCCGGGCGATCAGCGCCGGCATCATCACATTTTCAAGCGCGCTGAATTCCGGCAGCAGGTGATGAAACTGAAAAACGAAACCGATGCTCCGGTTGCGGAACGCGGCTAACTGCCGGTCATTCTTTTTAAAAACATCTTCTCCATGAAAAAACACCGAACCGGACGTCGGGCGATCCAGCGCACCCAACAGATGCATCAGGGTGCTTTTCCCGGCCCCGGAGGCCCCCACCAAAGCGGTGGTCGTACCGGCCTGCAGCTCAAGGTCGATGCCGTTCAGTACGTCGATACGGTTCGGCCCGGTTGTGTAGGTTTTGCACAGTCCGCGCACTTCCAAAAGGCTACTCATATCTGAGCGCCTCTGCCGGCAGCATGCGTGAAGCCTGCCAAGCCGGGTACAATGTTGCCAGAAACGAAATCAGTATCGCCGTGACCGAGATCAGAATTACGTCGGATCTGACAACCAGCGAGGGGAAGTGATCCAGGTAATAGATGTCCTTACTGAAAAAGTTCTGCCCGGTGACACGTTGGATGACGTTGATGATCGGCTCCAGGTTGAGCGCCACCAGCAGCCCCGAGGCAACCCCCAAAATTGTGCCGATGATGCCGATAATCAAGCCTTCCAGCACAAAAATCTTCATGATGCTGCTGCCGGTGGCGCCCATGGATTTCAGGATCGCGATGTCGCGTGTCTTTTCCATCACAACCATGAAGAGGGTTGAGGCGATGCCGAAGGCAGCCACCAGGACGATCAGGGTCAGGATGATGAACATGACGATTTTTTCGGTTTTGAGCGCAAACAGAATGTTCTTGTTCATCTGCATCCAGTCGCGAGCATAGAATCCGCTGCCCATTTCGCGGTTGATGGTCCGGGAAAGTTCCCCGGTGTGGTAAACGTCCGCCACCTTGAGCTGAATTCCCGTAACCGTGTCTCCCAGATCAAAGAAACTTTGGGCCTGGCCCAGACTGACATAAGCCAGTGTCGAATCATATTCGAACATACCGGTGTTGAAAATACCCACCACCTTGAAGGGTTTCATTCTCGGCATCATTCCCAGCGGAGTGATATTGCCCATGGGAGAAATAACGTTGACCTTATCCCCCAGAAAAAGGTTGAGGTGTTTGGCCAGCTCTTTTCCCACCAGCAGTCCGGGCAACGGGGCGGCGCCGGCGGTCATGTCCGGCTCAAGCTGGTCGAGGCTTCCTTCCACCACCGACTTGCTGAGCCTTGTCACCTGACGGTCGGTGGCGATATCGATGCCCCGCAGCACCACGCCGGATACATTCTTGCCGGAAGATAGCATGACCTGGTTATAAATGAAAGGCGTGGCGGCTTCGACACCTTTGAAACCCTTCAGCTTTTCCATGACCGGGCGGTAGTTCTCCATCGGCGTGCCGCTGCGGATAACGACGATGTGGGCATTGGTGCCGAGTATCTTTTCCTTCAGATCGGCCTCAAATCCGGTCATAACCGCCAGTACGACAATCAGAGCCATAACTCCCAGGGTGACGCCGGCGGTGGATATGAAGGTAATAATGGATATAAAGGTCGATTTGCGCTTGGCTTTCAGGTAGCGCAACCCAATAAAAAGCTCGAATGGCATCCTTTATTTTGCTTCCTTGCGCAGCTGCGGAAAAAGAATCACGTCACGGATCGAAGGTGAATCGGTCAAAAGCATCACCAGCCGATCGATGCCGATGCCTTCTCCGGCAGTGGGGGGCAGGCCGTACTCAAGCGCCCGGACATAGTCCTCGTCCATGTAATGAGCTTCTTCATCGCCCTTGTCCTTTTCCGCCACCTGGGCCAGAAAACGTTCCTTCTGGTCAACCGGATCATTCAGCTCGGAAAAGGCGTTGGCTATTTCGCGCCCGGCAATGATCAGTTCAAAGCGGTCAACAATCTCCGGATTCAGATCATTCTTGCGCGACAGCGGCGAAACCTCGGTCGGGTAGGCCGTGATAAAAGTCGGCTGAATCAGCTTGTGTTCGGCCACCTCTTCGAAAATCTCCATTATCAGTTTGCCGTAACCGATGTCTTCAGGCAGATCGAGGCCGATGCTGCGGGCGTAAGCCAGGGCCAGGTCGCGGTCATCCAGCTGTTTTGCCTCAACGTCCCCATACTCGAGAATCGCGTCGCGGACAGTCAAGCGCTTCCAGGGACGCTGGAAGCTGATCTCGAGCCCCTGATTGCTGAAATCCAGTGTGCCGAGCACCTGTTGTGCAATGTGGCAGAACAACTCTTCGGTCAGATCCATCAGGTCTTCGTAGGTGGCATAGGCCTGGTAGAACTCCATCATGGTGAACTCGGGGTTATGGCGTACCGAAATCCCTTCGTTGCGGAAGTTGCGGTTGATTTCAAAAACCCGGTCAAGTCCCCCCACCACCAGACGCTTCAGGTAAAGCTCCGGAGCGATCCGCAGGTACAGCTCCATATCCAGGGCATTGTGATGGGTGATGAACGGGCGCGCCGTGGCTCCGCCCGGAATCTGGTGCATCATCGGTGTTTCGACTTCCAGGAAGTCGCGATTGACCATGAATTCCCGAATCAGGTTGACGATGCGGGAACGTTTGATAAAGATTTCGCGCGCATCCGGATTGACAATCAGATCCACATAGCGTTGACGATAGCGGGTTTCCACATCGGTCAGGCCATGAAATTTCTCCGGCAGCGGCAGCAGGGATTTGACCAGCAAGCGGATCGAACGGATATGCAGGGACAGTTCACCGGTCTTGGTGCGGAAGGGATATCCTTCGGCCCCGACGATGTCGCCAATGTCAAACGATTCAAAGGCCGCAAAAGCGTCATCTCCGATCTCATCTTTCTTGACATACAGCTGAATGCGCCCCTTGCGATCCTGAAGCTGGATGAAGGCCGCTTTACCGAAGGAGCGCCGGGCCAGAATACGGCCGGCCACGACAAAAATATCTCCGGAAGAGTCGATCTGCTCCTTGTCTCCATAAGCGTTCAGGATATCGGCCGAGGTGTGTTGAGGCTTGAAGTCATTGGGGTAAGGATTGATGCCCGCTTCCCAAAGCGCATCGACTTTGCGTCGCCGCTGAAGCAGTAATTCGCTGAGTTCTTCCATGGTGTGTATTCAACCTTTCACAACAAAAAATGTGCCGTACAAAATAACGGATAAAAATATCTTTAACGCCCCTGCTGCGTCAAGAGAAAAGGGGCTGTTGTACCGGTACTCGACAATGGATGCGGCATGCTTACCGGGATTCGATCTTTCTGATCGTATGATTGTGGCTGTCGGTGACAAAGAGAGCGCTGCCGTCGGTGGTGATGCCGATCGGGGTGTAGAATTGGGCACGCGCTCCACTGCCGTCATTTGAACCGCCTATTCCTCCTGTAATAGCCGGTATAATCGTTGTAACCTGCACGGAGGAACTTGGTCCGGTCGGGTTTGCTATCATACGGATGCTGTTGTTAAAGGAGTCAGTTAGGTAAAGATAGGTGCCGTCGGTGGTGATTCCGTTCGGATGATAGAAACGTGCCTTGTCGCCGCTGCCGTCAGCAACATTTTCAAAGGACAGTGATCCGGAAACGCCGGCTATGGTGACAACGGCCCCCGTGGTTATAGCGATCCTGCGGATGGTCCGGTTTAAATAATCGGTAACATAGAGAAAAGTGCCATCGGTAGTCAGGCGGGCTGGCTGGTTGAAACGGGCGGTTGAACTGCTGCGGTCAGCAGCCAGGCCGCCGTCAGCGTTGCCGGGAGTACGGGGATAACCGGCCAGGGTTGTGACCGCGCCGGCCGTTGATGCCGGGGCGCTGGCAATCACGATGCGGCGGATGGTGTGGTTGCCGGAGTCGGCCACATAAAGATCCACGCCATCGGTTGTGATACCGGTGGGCTCGTAAAATCTGACATCTCCCGGGGCCGTTCTGGAGTCAACCGCCCCGGCTTCGCCGCTGCTGCTGCCAGCGTAACGATTGGTCTTACCGGTTACTTTATGAACTCTGCGGATCATGTTATTGCCGGTGTCGGCCACATAAAGATAGTCCCCGGATACGGTGATGGCCGAAGGGGCGTTGAATGTGGCGGTTTCACCGGTATCGCCAGTTGAATCAGCATAGCCGGCCAGACCGCTGCCGGCCAGATTCACCACCTCCTGGGTGGTTATGTTGATCTTGCGGATCCTGTTGTTTGCGGTATCGGCAACGTAGAGGTAGGTGCCGTCAGTTGCAATTCCAACCGGTTGGTTGAAACGCGCAGTTGAAAGGCCGCCGGGGGTGGATCCGGTGGCGCCGGCTTTTCCGGCAAAGGTCGATACGGAGTAGTTGGAAAACTTGGCCGCAAAAGCCGATCCCTGAACCGCTCCTCCCATCTGGCCGTCAGCCGGAACGGGAACAGAGCTTGCCGGCGCGTCGTAGATGGCGGTGGTTTTTGCCGCATCTGAGCCTCCTCCGCAGGCGCTGATACAGATTGTCAAAAATAATGCGCATACAATAAAGATTTGTTTGATCATCGATCTATCTCCATGCCGGCACGAAAAAGCCGTGCACATAAAAATTCTGAAACCGGAAAAATAATTTCAATCGTGGTTACGGGGTTTCTTCTTCTTTTTTCTTGCGGCGTTGCCGGGGAGCCGGTTTGGGCTTTTCCGGAGCCGGAGCGGGCTCCGGAATTAGGATTGCTTCAGCCTTCTTTGCGGCAGACTTCCGACGAGGTTTGGGCGCGGCCGGAACAGCGGCTTCTTCCACTATCGCTGGCGGCGGTGTTTCCATGGCAGTTTCGCTGTCCGCCGCAGGTTTCTTCTTGGCGCGGGGCGCCCGGGGGCGTTTCGGTTTCTCGGCCGGCAGTGTTGCGTCGGCAATTTGTCCGCTTTCCGGAAGCGTTTCCTCGCCGGGTTCATGTTTGGGGCCTTCGGTCACGGTCGCTTCCGTATCGACGGCGGCATCTACTGCGTCCGTTGCGGATTCATCATGTCCTTTGCCACTCTTCCGGCTGCGGCGGCGTTTGCGCTTCTTGGGGTTGGCGGCCGTTTCGCTGTCTGGCTCATCAGAACCAGGTGCGCTGATTTCCGGTTCCGGTTCGGGTTGGATTTCGATCTCGTGTGTTTCAAGAACCTCAAGCTGCTCCTGCTGGCCGGCGGTAGCATCCGCGCCACTGCCGGTTTTCTTCTTCTTGCGCCGCCGCTTGCGTTTCTTTGCGCCTTCAGCGGACGTGATGCCTTCCTGGTGCGGCTCTTCATTTGTGGCGATTTCTTCGTGGGGAACTGCTGCGGGAGTCGCCGGTTTAT
>JAJZRX010000100.1 GCA_021850095.1 Deltaproteobacteria bacterium | reverse complement strand
ACGACATTGGCATCAATCACCTTTCCTGCGCTTACTCGAATGTTGAAAGAAGAGTGTTCCCGGCCATTCCAGTGATATTTGTCACCGGGAATTTTGAGGGAGTCGCTGCCGACCTTCTCTCCCTGAACGCCTACTATTCGGACTATCTGCTCATACGACATCACATCCTTGACTGACTGCAAAAACGCTTTGTCAAAAACCTTGTCTGCCTGTCCTGAAGCAGCGTTACCGACTGCAGGGCACAAGATGACGTTACAAACGAGTAAGCAAGCAATGACTGCCCTAACGGGCACACATTTTCTTGCTGTTGTCAGCAGTATTTCAGCCTTGCACATAAAGACCATGAGATGTCCTGACGTTACGCCTTTTGTTTAAGAGCCTTTTTAAGTCATGCTCAGGACATCGAATAAAAAATAACAGCGATGTTTTGGTTATCTGTGACCACCTGGCTTATTCAACACCCTCATGGTTTCATTGTCCTCTTTCAATCTGCGTTCGAGCAGTTTCAACTCCTCAGCTGTGTAAACCTTTTCCCCTTTGGCAATTTCGTTCTTCAACTTTGCTATTCGTTCCGGCAGACTATCCACCGCATTCGGGCAGTTCTTGCCATAAAACAGGCAGTCATTTTTCCCTTCAGTTTGCACGGCGGCAAAAGCAGGAAGGGCTACGAATGCAATAGCTACTGCACAAACAGAAAGGAAGACTTTCTTCATGAGTTTATCTCCTTTTGGTTTTCCAGGTTGTCTTTCCATGACTTTCTAAGTGAACTACGGTTTAAATTACCCTTAACCAGAAACTTATAAATAAAGTTTGGGCTAAGAGAGATCCCTTCAAGCATAAGCGATTCAGAAAGCTGTTTTGCCCCATGTTTCGGGTTGTTAGAGACCTGAGCCAATATTGTCTTCGAATAAAAATCATGTAACTCGGATAAATATTCATGTGGTTTTTTCACACGTGAGAACACTGTAGCTAGCTTTTCTCTGGTAATCCGTTTTCGTTTAATGGTGCGTTCTTCAATCACTGAGAGATTCATAATGCCATCCTAGATTTCACGACCATTCAACATTATTTTGATTTCTTTGATTCCTTCCTTAAAACTTGTTTTACTGTAAATCGCTGGTCGCCACTTTCCTGGCGTCTTATTGTATATGGGTTCCAGTACCAAATTGTTCATTTTCCCTTCAACCAGGGTTATTTCCTTTGCAACAGCAATCTCGTCATCGGGAAGCGCCACTACAACTCTGTGGGTACCGGCCTTCAGGCGAATATTTTTGCTGAATCGATACCTGATTCCGTCACCGGCTTCCGGGTCCACCAGCCCACTTGATTCACTGTTTTGACTTTGCAAATTTCCGCGCAATAGCACAGCCTGACCGTCAATATTCAACAGCAACTTGTAATCCGGCGTTCCGTGAATATCCTTAGCGGAATAGATGCCCGGCTTATGTGTCTTTAACGTGGTGGTTACGCGCAAATCTGCAAAACCTTGGGGCGTCGTCGCCCCATTTATCAATTCCTCATAAACGTCGGTGCGTAAACTGGTGCTGTTCGCCTTGATCAACGCCGAGCTTTCCGCACAACCACTCAACACCATGAGTGACAGCATTAATAACAGACTTGTCTTTTTCATCATGAGCTCCTTTCGGATCAAACTGCCGCCTCGCCGCGTTCGTTGGTCCGTATTCGAGCAGCATCTACAACTTCCAGAACGTAGATCTTTCCTTCCCCCTTTTCGCCGGTCCAGGCCTGCTGGCGGATGGTGTCCACCACTTCCCAGACAACAGCATCGGAAACCATGATTTCAAGGCGAACATTTTTACTGAAACGGTTGATTTGGCTGTCAACTCTTTTACAGTTTGCTCCTTTACCGCGGCCGAAGCCGTTGTTTTCCATTGCACTCATCCCGGTCAGTCCTTCCATATTTCTGAGACCTTCAGTGACCAGTTCAAGGGCAGAGGGCTTTATGTAGGCGATTACTTGCTTCATTGAGCAAACTCCTTCGATTAGACGGCACTTGGGCCTCGTTCATTGGTTCGTATCTTCACGATGTCGTCCACCGTTGACACAAATATCTTTCCGTCGCCGGTGTTGCCGGTATGGGCGTACTTTTGGATCACATTGACAACTTCAGCAACCATCTCATCAGTGACAACAACTTCCAGCTGAATGCGGGGAATGAATTTTACCATCTCATAAACAACGGAATCTTCGGCGTTTTTGGCCCTGCCTTTGCCGAAACCTTTGATTTCAGACACGGTAACCCCTGGAAGTCCTTCAATCGCATGAAGCTCTTCGGTTACTTCCAATAATTTAGATGGCCGTATGATTGCTTTTATTTCTTTCATGAAATTCTCCTTGGATAATGAATCACCCCGCCGCAAGCAGCGGGGTTCTACAGCCTTATGTGTTGCGATTCAATTGCTACAAGTAGCAGGAGTTACATCTCTTCCTCGACTTTTCTCTTTTCAAACCAGCTGTACACCGATGGAATAATCAACAGTGTCAGCAAGGTTGAGGTGACCAGCCCCCCAACAACAACGGTTGCCAGAGGTTTCTGAATTTCGGAACCGGCGCCACCGGCAAGCAGCATCGGGATCAAGCTGAAAATCGCGATGGATGCGGTCATCATTACCGGGCGCAAGCGGTCAAGGGTTCCTTTTCTGATTGCCTCCTGCAGCTCAAGCCCGTCATCACGCAGTTGCGAGATGCGCGATACCAGAACCAGCCCGTTAAGTACGGCAACGCCGAATAGAACGACAAACCCAACCGATGCGGGAACTGAGAGATATTGCCCAGATATATAGAGCGCGAACACTCCGCCGATCAAGGCAAACGGCAGGTTGGAAATGACCAGCATCGCCAGACGGATCGACCGGAAGGTGACGTACAGAAGAAGAAGAATCAAGCCGATAGCCACCGGTCCGATGATCATCAGTTTTTTCATAGCCCGCTGTTGGTTCTCGAACTGCCCGCCCCAGGTGAGATAGTAGCCAGGGGGCAGTTTGACCTGCTCTTTGATCTTCTGTTTCGCCTCGGCAACAAAACCGCCGATATCCCGGCCGGTGATATTCATCTCGATGCCGATTCTTCGCACCCCGTCCTGACGGCTGATCTGGGCCGGCCCTTCGATCATTTTCACCTCGGCCAGCTGCTCCAGCGGCACATTGATGCCGGTCTTGGTGGTGACCATCAGATTCTTTATCGCTTCCAGAGAATTGCGCTTCTCCTCCGGCAACCTCACGGTGATGTCGAAGCTACGGTTTTCTTCATAAAACTTTGAGGCCGATTTGCCGGCCACGGCTATTTCAATGACTTTCTGTACATCACTGATATTCAGGCCATAACGGGCAATTTTCGACCGGTCGATGTTGACAGTCAGGTACGGCTGCCCGGAAACTTTTTCTGCGGCCAGATCGGTTCCCCCGCGGACAGTGGAAAGGACTCGCGCAATTTCAGCCGATTTCTCGCGCATTACGTCAATATCTTCACCAAACAGCTTGAGAATCAGCTGGGCGCGGGTTCCGGCCACCAGTTCGTCAATGCGGCACTGAATCGGTTGGCTGAAACCGACTTGAATTCCCGCAACCGACTCCAGAGCCTTACGCATCTCGTTGGTAACTTCTTCCTTGGTGATATCCCGTTTCCATTCGCTTTTTGGCTTGAAGATACCGACATAGCCGGTTTTATCCGAGCCCCTGGTGTCCATGGCGACGCCGGTCTGTCCGGTCCGGCCCACGACAATATCCAACTCTTGAAACTGCTTCAACTTGGCGGCGACCATCTGGTTTACTTCCATGGCCTTGGCCAGGGAAACACCGGGTAGCAGGGAAACGTCCATATCAAACGACCCTTCATCCATGACCGGGATAAATTCCGTCCCGAGCCGGGTTACCAGGAAGAGTGAAACAACCAGAAGAATCGCGGCAACACTCAAGACCACGCGCTTTGTGTTTATGGCGTAATTGAGCAGCGGCAAATACAGCCTGGTTGCGTGCTTCATGATGAAACTTTCTTTTTCCGGGTGCGGTTTCAGGAACATGATGCAGAGCACCGGAATGACAAACACGGAGAGAAACAGCGACGACAGCAGCGCAATGGCGACCGTAATGGCCAGCGGGCCGAACATTTTCCCTTCGATCCCTTCCAGGGACAGGATCGGGATAAAGGTGAGGGCAATGATCAGTTCGCCGAAGATACTCGGCTTTCTGACCTCCATAACCGCCTTAAGTACCGTCAATAATTTGGGATGCTTTCCACCTTCTTCACTTAGGTGGCGCTGGACATTTTCCACCTGGATAATGGTGGTATCGATGATCATGCCGATGGAGATGGCCAGGCCGCCGAGCGACATCAGGTTGGCAGTGATCCCGGTTAGCTTCATTACAATAAATGTGGCCAGGAGCGACAGCGGCAGCGCGATCAGCACCACGATACTGCCACGGATGCTGTTCAGCAGGAGGTAGAGTACAATGAGCACCAGAATTGAGCCCTCGATCAGCGCTTTGTTGACCGTGCTGACGCTCGCCTTCACAATGTCGCTGCGGTCGTAATAGGGAACGAGCTTGATCCCTTCCGGCAGGACATTGTTTTCATTCATTTCCTTTACTTTATCAGCAACTCGACGCACAACATCACGGCTGTTTTCACCGCGCAGCATCATGACAATGCCGCCCACCGCTTCATCTTTACCATCCTTCATGGCCGCGCCCATCCGGACCGCTTCGCCGACCTTTACCTGGGCCACATCCCGGATATAGGTCGGAGTACCACCTGCTGATTTCAGGACAATATTTTCGATGTCGCTGATATTCTTGATCAGGCCAACCCCACGGACAATGTATTGATCCGTGCCCCGTTCGAGGAGGTTACCGCCGACGTTCTCATTATTGCTGCCGATGGCGTTATAGACGTCATCCACAGTGACGGCGTATTTCACCAGCTTCTCCGGCGAGACAAGCACTTGGTACTGCTTGAAATATCCGCCGAAGGAGTTGATCTCGTTGACGCCGGCGACACTCTTCAACTGAGGCGTGATAATCCACTCCTGAATGGTGCGCAGGTTCGTCAGGTAGGCAATTTTCTGCTGCGGGTCGTCCGGCATCTTTCCTTCCAGAGTATACTGGTAGATTTCCCCCATGGCGGTGCCAATCGGTCCCATGGCAACCTCTACCCCCTTGGGAACCTTCTCCCGCGCCTCCGCCAGTCGCTCGAACACAAGCTGCCGGGCAAAATAGATATCCACATTGTCCTTGAAAACGATCGTGACAATCGACAAGCCGAACTTGGTAACCGAACGCATCTGTTCGATGTCCGGCAGTCCGCGCATGGACATTTCAATCGGATAGGTTACGTTTCGCTCAATTTCTATTGCCGAAAGGCCATCGGCATGGCTTACCACTTCAACCTGAATGTTGGTTACATCCGGAAAAGCATCAATCGGTAGTTTCTGATATGAGTACAATCCGAATGCAATGATCAGCAGCGCAAGGAATATGACCATCCCTTTCTGCCGCAATGTATAGGCTATTAATTTTTCCAGCATCGGAACCTCTCTCCCGTTAATTGTGATGAGTGATTATCATGGGGCAATGTCAATGCTCGTCTTTCATTTCAGCCTTTTTGATTTCCGACTTGAGAATGAACGATCCTTTGACCGCATAGTTTTCACCCTCTTTGAGACCTGACACGATTTCAACCAGACCGCTAGCAGACCGCCCGGTCTGTACTGGACGTGCAGCAAATTCGGTTGCATTTTCGGCAACGAAGACCACCTTTTTCCCATCCAGATCCTGCAGGGCATCTTCGGGAACAGCCAGCACCGGCGGTGCATCAGCAGCCAGCGCCAGTTCAACCGTGGCAAACATCTCCGGCTTCAGTTTTCGCCCCGGATTGGCCACCTCGATCCGCGCCTTGACCGTGCGGGTGCTCTGGTCCACCAGGTCCGCAATATACGTGATGCGCCCCTTCAGCTTCAGGTCGGGAAAGGCGCCCACGGTAACGGATGCCGACTGTCCACGGTGAATTTTGGCCAAGTCCTTTTCGTTGATGTCCACCAGCACCCAGACTGAGGAGAGGTCGGCCACTGAGTAGAGACTATTTGAGGGATCGGCCAACTCGCCGACAATGGCATGCTTCTCGGTGATGGTGCCGCTGATAGGGGAACGAACCGGCAGAAGCGTTTTTTTGTGGTTTGATCCTTCAAGTTCAGCCGTGGATACCCCGTATAATGACAGACGCTCCTCGTCGGTATGCAGCTCGGTCTGGGCAGTTTTGAAGTCGGTTTCGGCAAGCAGGATGTCCTTGCGGGCCGCAATCTTTTTGTCTACCAACACCTTAACCCGATCCATGTTGGACTGGGCCAGGGTGAACTTGGTCTTTGACTGGTGGTAACGGTTGAGGGCTTCACCCAGTTCGACGCTATCGATGGTGACCAAAGCTTGTCCGGCAGAAACGCTATCCCCCAGAGAGGCCCGGACCGCGACAATTTTGCCGCTGATACGCGGCGAGACATGGGCAATCTTGTCGGCGTTGGCTTCCACCTTGCCAGTGGCGCTGATCACACCGGCCAGCCGCTGTTTTTTTGCCGGAGCGACAACCACACCGTTCTGCTTCTGCACCTCGGCAGTCATCTTGACGCTGCCTGCCTCGTCATGTCCCTCATGTCCTTCTTTCTCTTCTTTATGCTCTCCTTCTTCTTTATGGCCATCTGCCTTTTCGTCCTTATGTTCCGCCTGCTTTACACCGCTGTTCCCGGTCTGGGTGGAACGATAAAGAAAGCCGCCACCAACTGCTACGGCAAGGATAAGTCCGATGATAATTGCTTTTTTATTCACTGCACACCTCCGTTGATGTCTGTCGCCACTGCTGATTCAAGTTTTACGAGTGCCAGCTGCCGGGCATGGAGCGCCGTCAGGTAGCCGTCGCTGACCTCGAAGAATTTTTTCTGTTCCTGAATGACCGAGAGAATGCCGACCTCGCCCAGGCGGTACGACTCTTGAGTCAGTTTCAGGTTTTCCTCAAGCTGGGGGATAATGTTTGACTTATAAAGCGACAGCACCTTCTCGGCATTCAGAACACTGGTGTAGGCGGTCTCTACGTCCCGCTCCACATTCCTGGTGGCGGCAGTCAAACGGCTTTCAGTGCTGCTTCGCTTGGCCCGGGCTTCCTGAACACCGGCCTGATTCCTGTCGAACAGCGGGATCGGCATCGACAACTTCAAGCCAATGGTGTAGGCGGTATCCTTGCCTTCAACTCCGCCGATTTCCATGCCGGTCGTGTCGCGCCGGAATGCAAGACCGGCAGTAAGATTTGGAATAGTTTCGGACCGGGCCAGGGTGACATCCGCGTCTCCCCTTGATTTTTCAGTCTCCAGGGCTTTCAGGTCCGGACGTTTCCCGAGCGCCATCTGCTTCAGGTCAGCCAAGTTCCTGTTGAGAGAGATGCCGTTATCCAGGGTTCCGGCAATCGCCGGTGCTTCACCGGCAGGGAGTCCCATGAAGGTGAATAGCCGGGCTCTTGTTTGCAGAAGCGCTCGCTCAATCTCAATTCTGGTTCCTTCACTGCGGGTCAGTTCCACCTTGGCCAGATTCATCTCCAGTTCTGGAATGTCACCGGCGGCCAGACGATCCTTGGTAACCTCAAGAAGCTGCCGGTTGAGTTCAATGGAACGGTCTGTCAATTTGAGCCGCTGCTCGGCAAGCATGGCGTCATAGAATACGGCCTTCACCTCTTCGCGCAATGTTCGTTCGCGATCGGCCAGCTGCCAGCGGTAGGCTTCCAACTCCCGCTCGGCAACGGTCAGGCGCTTGCCGCGCTTGCCTGCAAGCAGAAATTCCTGGGAGACCCCAATCGCCATGTTGTTTTCAGCGCTGCTGCCGGTCAGGGCACCCGTCCCTCCTTCCAGGTCAAGAGTCGGGTTGGGCAGCAGTCCTGCCCGGGTTTTGCCGGCATCGCGAATGCCTTTTTCTTCACGAAATGATTTGAGGTCGCCATTATTTTGTAACGAAATCTCGATTACCTGCGGCAGTGCCAATTGTTGTGTCTCTGCGAATACCGGTGCAGATGTAAGTATACACAGGATGCCGGGTACAAGGAGCCGTGCTCCTTTTGCAAATACAGTTGTTCCCAAAGGAAAAACCTCCTTTTATTCAGTTTTGGTGTGACAATTCGAAAGAAATGCGGACGTACCACGACGAAAACGCAGATGCAATTGTCCCTGAATCAGGACAAACTACTCCCGTCGCGGTGTTTTAGGCCAGGTTTTTTGCGGGGGGATAAACTTGGAAAGAAAGACTTCAGGTAGATATTGGTATGGATCAGAAAAGTGCAAGCTGGAGATAATTGGGTTATAGCGGTGTACCAGTTGCTGAACAGCCAGGGGCGCATGAC
>JAJZRX010000024.1 GCA_021850095.1 Deltaproteobacteria bacterium | reverse complement strand
TTCCGATCTATCAAACTTAAAATCTGCGGCCTGACAATGGTTCTGGAAGCCTACCGGCCGCGTGAACAGAATGCCGGGAAATTCATCTGCGTTGAACGCAGTCACGGCCGCTTCCACCACGCGCTGCTGATCCCGGCCAATATTGATCCCGGCTCTGTCAGGGCTGAATATAAGCTGGGCGTGCTGCGGGTGATCTGTCCCAAGAGCGGAGAACGGCTGGTGCCGATAAAGGAGATAACGAGTTGATCGAGATTGAAAACGAAGCCGAACAAAGTTCAGAGGAACTAAAGATCCCCGACGTATTGCCGCTTTTGCCGATCCGGGACGTGGTGGTGTATCCGTTTATGATTATCCCGCTCTTCGTCGGCCGTGAGATGTCGGTCAAGGCGGTTGACAACGCCCTGGCGGGCGATCGGATGATTCTGCTGGCCACCCAGCACGATGTCGGCGACGAGGATCCGCCTCCCGAAAAGATTTATGAAGTCGGCACGGTCGCGATGATCATGCGGATGCTCAAGTTGCCGGACGGCCGCGTCAAAATCCTGGTGCAGGGTCTGGCCAAAGCCCGCATCAGCGAGTACGTCACCTCCGATCCTTTCTACACCGTGCGTGTGGAGCGCCAGCATGATGTGCCGTTGGGCGATATTTCGCTGGAAATCGAGGCCCTGATCCGCACCGTCCGGGAACAGCTGTCCAAGGTCATGGAGCTGGGCAAACAGGTTTCTCCGGAAGTGATGGTTATTCTGGAA
The DNA here is from genome assembly GCA_021850095.1 of Deltaproteobacteria bacterium. Classification (GTDB taxonomy): domain Bacteria; phylum Desulfobacterota; class Desulfuromonadia; order Geobacterales; family Pseudopelobacteraceae; genus JACRCG01. Next base: position 38,333 of record JAJZRX010000024.1, on the reverse strand, counting down.
AATATCCAGGACCCGGGCAGCATGGCCGACCTGATTTCCAGCAATCTGGGGCTCAAGGTCGCCGATGCCCAGCAGCTGCTGGAGATTAACGATCCGATCGTGCGCCTGACCAAAGTCAACGAGTTTTTGAGCCGTGAAGTTGAGCTGTTGAGCGTCCAGGCCAAGATCCAGAGTGCTGCCCGCGACGAGATGGGCAAAAACCACAAGGAATATTTTCTGCGTGAGCAGATGAAAGCTATCCAGAGCGAGCTGGGGGACAACGAAGGCAAAGAGGAACTGGTCGAGATCAGAAAGGCGATCGAAGCCGCAAAAATGCCGGAAGCGGTTCAGAAAGAGGCGCTCAAGCAGCTGGGGCGTCTGGAGAACATGCATCCGGACGCTGGCGAGGCCGGGATTATCCGCACCTATCTGGACTGGATGGTGGAGCTGCCCTGGAACAAAGCGACCCGCGACAGCCTGGACATCATCCGTGCCAAGAAGATCCTGGATGATGATCATTTTTATCTGGACAAGATCAAGGAGCGTATCCTCGAATTCCTGGCGGTGCGCAAGCTGAAGAAGAAAATGAAGGGTCCGATCCTCTGTTTCGTGGGGCCGCCGGGTGTCGGCAAAACCTCGCTGGGCAAGTCCATCGCCCGCGCCATGAACCGCAAGTTCGTGCGCATTTCGCTGGGGGGCGTGCGGGACGAGGCCGAGATTCGCGGCCATCGCCGCACTTATATCGGCGCCCTGCCGGGGCGCATACTGCAGGGCATGAAGCAGGCCGGCGCCAACAACCCGGTCTTCATGCTGGACGAGTTGGACAAACTGGGCTACGACTACAAGGGCGACCCCTCGTCGGCGCTTTTGGAGGTGCTGGATCCGGAGCAGAATCACTCCTTCTCCGACCATTACATCAACCAGCCTTTCAACCTCTCCAACGTGATGTTCGTTGCCACCGCCAACCAGCTGGATCCGATCCCGTCAGCCCTGCGCGACCGGATGGAGGTCATCAACCTGGCCGGCTATACCGAAGAGGAGAAGCTGGAGATCGCCAAACGCTACCTGGTGCCGCGCCAGACCAGTGAAAACGGTTTAAAGCCCAAACACATCAGCTTTGACGACGAGGCGATCAGTGAAATTATAGCCAAGTACACCCGCGAAGCGGGTCTCCGCAATCTGGAGCGCGAAATCGGCAAGGTCTGCCGCAAGGTGGCCCGCAAGGTGGCCGAGGGGAATACGCGCTTGACCAGGATCAGTGCCAAGAGTCTGCATACCTACCTGGGCGCACCCAAATATGTGCGCGAGGAGGATCTGGACAAAAACGAAATCGGCGTGGTTAACGGCTTGGCCTGGACTCCGGTGGGGGGAGAAATCCTGCATATCGAGGCCACCCTGATGAACGGTAAATCCGGTCTGACCCTGACCGGCCAGCTGGGCGACGTGATGAAGGAGTCGGTTCAGGCGGCCCAGTCCTATATTCGCGCCCATGCCGAAAGCATGGGGCTGAAACCGGAGCTGTTCCAGGACAACGAGATCCACGTCCATGTCCCGGCCGGCGCCATCCCCAAAGACGGCCCTTCGGCCGGCATCGCCATGACCACGGCGCTGGTCTCGATCCTGTGCCGCATTCCTGTTCGGCGGGATGTGGCCATGACCGGTGAGGTCACCCTGCGCGGCAAGGTGCTGCCGATCGGCGGATTGAAGGAAAAAATCCTGGCGGCCGTCCGCTCGCGTATGCGGCTGGTGATCATCCCGGAACAGAACAAGAAAGATCTGGAGGACATCCCGGTCGAAATTCTGAAAAAGGTCAAGATCGTGCCGGTTTCAGAGGTCAATGAAGCTCTTCGTCTGGCGCTGGAGAAATTTCCGCAGCCGGTTTCCGCATCCGCTCCATCGCGGTCCGCAAAAAAAGACGCCGCCGCAGTCACGCTCAAGGCGCCGAAAAAAACCGGGCAGCCCGCCCAGCCGCTAAAGCGCAAGTAGCTGAATATATTTCGCCTGTCACGACCAGATGGCAAATCCCCGTTTCCGGCTGCTTCGAAACGGGGATTTGTTTTTATTGATCAGGGTGTTGCCGGCATTAATTAATTATTGACGCCAGCGCCGCCGGAATGTTATCTGGCTGGATGTGTAAAAGTTTTACTGCGTTTTCACCGGGGAACCGAACATAAAGACAGTGAATTGATTGCAGTGGACAGGGAGGGTTGAACCGTGCGGGTGCCAGAAGCGATTCTTGACTCAATCGAAGCGATGTATCTGCCGTCGATGCCGCAGATATTGCTCCGGTTCCTGCAGCTGTCTTCGGACGAGAATACCTCCATGGCCGAACTGGCGACTCTGGTGGGCCAGGATCCCGCCTTGAGCGCCCGGGTTCTGGCGGTTGCCAATTCGCCCGCCCTGCGCGGCGGGGTGGAATCTAAAAGCCTGCTGCACTGCCTGGTCAAACTCGGTACCCGCCTCTCAAGAACCTTGGCTGCCTGTCTGGTTGTCCAAAAAGTCTTTTCACCCGCCGTCGATAACCAGCAGTATGATCTGACCGGATTCTGGGGCCATTCGCTGCGGATGGCCGAGCTTGCCCGCGCCATTGCGGATGAAGTCGATTATCCCGACCGGGAAGAAGCGTACCTCTCCGGCTTACTGCACGATGTCGGCCAACTGCTGCTGCTGGGAGGGGTGGGGGAACGCTACGGCAGCCTGCTCGTTTTGAGCCGCGATGAATTTGACCTGCGCGAGATCGAAGAACAGCGGCTGGGCACGGATCACGCCGTTGTCGGCGCATGGCTTCTGGATCAATGGAAGCTTTCGTCTTTCATGGCCGACTCGATCCTGTTCCACCATACCAGCGCCGAATACATTGCCTCCGCCGATACCTTGAGCCGGATCATCTGGTCTGCCCACATGATCTGCGCGCACCAGAAACAGCTGGAGCTGGCCCCCAATGAGCCGCTCCCCGATCTTGCTGCGGTGCAGGCCATGACCGGAATCGATCTGCCGAGGATGCTGGCCATCTATCATCAATCTTCCGAACAGGTCGTTGCGGTTGCCGCCGCACTGGGAATCACCGAAACAGCCGACGCAAAAACCCTGCCGCACACCGCCACCATCCCCCTGAACAACCTGAGTCCGAAGCAGAACGGCAACGAGCGGGCCGCAGTTCAGATGGAAGAAGCCGTCTGTGATATGGCGATCATGCAGCCGCTGCAGCAGGATCTGTCCATCCTTGACAGTGAGGCCGAAATTCTGCTGGCGGTTCGTGAATCGGCCCGTATTTTGTTCGGGCTGGGGCAGCTGGCCTTCCTGCTGCTTCATCCGTCAAAGCCGCTGCTTTCCGGCGCGGCGATCGATTGCCAGCCTGAACTGCTGCAGAAGCTCGAGATTCCGCTGGATTCAAAGCACAGTCTGGCTGCGGTCGCGGCGCTGAAGAATCAGCCGCACTCCACCTTCGAAAGCGGAAGCCCGGTTCCGGTATCACTGGCCGATCTCCAGATCGCCCGCCTGTTGGGCAGCGAAGGGCTGTTGTGCGTGCCGCTCAAGGGGCGCCGGAGAAACATCGGCGTCATGGTGTACGGCGTCAGTGCAGCGCAGTCGGCCCGACTCTCGCAGCGTCTGCGCTGGATAACCAGCTTCGCGAACATGGCCGCCAGCAGTATCGAAGCCTGGCGCGATATGAAAGACCGGGAACAGGCCCTGGAAACGGCCCTGACCCGCCAATTTGAACAGCATGCCCGCAAGGTTGTCCACGAAGCCGGAAATCCCCTGGCCATCATCAAGAATTATCTGGCGATCGTGGGCCAGAAACTTCCGCCCGGCACTGATCTCAATCAGGAGCTGGGGGTTCTGCAGGAAGAGATCGAGCGGGTGACGCAGATCATGCAGCGCATGAGCACTCTTAACGAAGCTCTGCCGGCCGGAGTCGCTTTAAGTATCAATGCTGTCATCGAAACCATGTTGGCGCTGTACGGTGAATCGCTTTTTGCCGGTCGCGGTATTGCCGTTGAAAAAAATCTGGATCCCGAACTGGAGTCGGTTGCGGTTGACCGTGACTGTCTCAAGCAGATCCTGCTGAACCTGTGGAACAACGCTTCCGAAGCCATGCACAACGGCGGTAGTCTGGTGATTTCCACCCGCTCGGGCGTAAACCAGAACGGCCGCTGCTACAGCGAGATCCGGGTCAGTGACACCGGGCCCGGTTTGCCGCCCGATGTCATGCAGCGTCTCTTTCAGCCGCTTGATCCCCATCGTCGCCCCGGCCACTCCGGTGTCGGGCTCTCGATCGTGGCCGGATTGGTGGAGCGCCTGGATGGGCGCATAACCTGTCAAAGCAAGCCCGGATTGGGAACAAGCTATTCAATTCTGCTGCCCTGTTCCAAAAAGGATGACGCATGAACAGAGCGATCCGGGAAGCTGCTGGCGCATCATGCGATTCATCCGGCCAGCCACAAAAAATCCTGATCGTCGACGATGAGAGCCGGATGCGTTCCAGTCTGCGGGTTCTACTGGAGGGTGCCGGGCGGGAAATCCAGGAATGCGGATCAGGCCTCGAAGCCCTAGCGGTATTAAAAGCACAGGATATCGACCTGGTTCTTTTGGACATCAATCTGCCGGATATTTCCGGGCTGGAAGTGCTGGAGTGGATCGCCAAAAACAAGATTTCCGCCAGTGTCATCTTTGTCAGCGCCGACGCCAGCATCGATTCCGCCATTCTGGCCCTGCGTCACGGCGCGATCGAGTTTGTCCGCAAGCCCGCCAACCTGGAAGAAATAAAGCGCAAGGTTGAAAACGCCCTCTATCGTCGCCGCATGGAACGCAGTTATGCCCTGATGAACATGCGAATCCAGCAATCGGAACAGCTGCACCGCTTCCTGGTGGAAAACTCCCCCGATCTGATCTACACCCTGGATGACAGCGGCCGTTTCATGTTCATCAACCAGCGGGTAGAATCGCTTTTGGGCTATTCCCGTGAAGAACTGATCGGCAAAAGTTACTGCACCATCGTTCACGATGAAGATGTTGGAAAGGCCCATTATGCTTTCAACGAGCGCCGGGTAGACAACCGGGCCACGACCAACCTGGAAGTGCGGCTTAAATGCAAAAATGATAATTTCCGCTACTTTGACAGCCACTATATCGTGGCGATGATGAATGCCACCGGCATTTACGGTGAAAAGCAGTGCGGGGATGCCCAGACGACAAAATGTTTCATGGGCACCTACGGCGTTGCCCGCGATATCACCGAACGCAAGATAGCCGAAGAGACTATCTCCTTTCAGGCGCTGCACGACCAGCTGACCCATCTGCCCAACCAGAGGCTGTTCAAGGATCGCCTGGAAATGGCGCTGACCCATTCCAAACGTTACGGCGGAGTCGTGGGGGTTATGTTCATCGATCTTGACCGCTTCAAGCTGGTCAACGATACCTATGGGCATGCCGAAGGTGACGAGCTGCTGAAGAAAGTGGCCCGCCGCCTGCAGGCCTGCGTGCGGGCCGGCGACACCCTGGCCCGCAAGGGGGGCGACGAGTTTACCGTGTTGCTGCCGGACCTGATCCAGGCCGAAGACGCGGCCATTATCGCGGACAAGATTCTGAATGAACTGCGTTCTCCTTTTGTGGTCGCCGGCCAGGATTTCCGGGTGACCGCCAGTATCGGGATTGCGGTTTTCCCGCGTGACGGGGAAAGCGTCGATACCCTGCTGAAAAACGCCGATATCGCCATGTACCGCGTCAAGGCCGATGGCAAGAACGACACCAGATTCTATATTCCGGATATGAACGCCTGTTATCAGGAACGGATCAACATGGAAAACGATCTGCGCCAGGCAATCGTTAATTCGGAGTTCGAGCTGTATTACCAGCCGAAAATAAGTGTGATCAATTTCAAGGTGGTCGGCATGGAGGCGCTGATCCGCTGGCATCACCCGCTGCATGGCCTGGTGAATCCGCGCACCTTTATCGATCTGGCCGAAGAGGTCGGACTGATCGGCGATATCACCGACTGGGTGCTGGCCGAGGCCTGCCGGCAGCTGTCCCGCTGGCGCGCAATGGGTCTGGATGATCTGCGCATATCGATCAACGTTTCTCCGCAGGAATTCCAGCGCAGCGACATGGTGGAACGGGTTTCCTCCCAGATCGGCAAACATGATCTCCCGAACGATGCACTGGAAATCGAGATCACCGAAAACATCCTGCTGCACGATGCCGCCAGCGTTATCAAGAAAATGAGCTCCATCAGGGAACTGGGGGTGCGGATTTCGATCGATGATTTTGGAACCTGCTACTCTTCACTCAACTACCTGCGTCTGATTCCGATCAGCACGATCAAAATCGATCAGTCCTTTGTGCGTGACCTTTCTGACGAGCATCGCAGTTCCGCCATCATCCAGGCCATTGTGGATATTGCCAAAGGCTTCGGTCTCCATCTGGTGGCGGAGGGGGTCGAAACCGATTATCAGATGAAAACGCTGCATCAGCTCGGTTGTGACGAGATGCAGGGTTATCTGTTCAGCCGGCCGGTGCCGGCCGCCGAAGCCGAACGGTTGATGAAAAATGACTGTGACCGGGTTCAGCTGCGGCTCGGCGCCACTTTTGTGGAACAACCGGTACTGCCCGGTTTCGTTGCCGCCTAGAGTCGGCTTTAAGCTCCTCTCCGCAGCACCTCCCGTTACCGCACATCCCTCTCTTCCATCGCTTGGCCTGATATTTCTGCGCGCAAGGATTGATATATTGCCGCCGTGGTGCTATGTAATTCCGCTATGAAACAGTACAAAAAAATCTCCGACCTGGGCGAATTCGGTCTGATCGAGCGCATCGCCGCCAGAGTTGCCGGCGCAGCCGGCGTTATCACCGGCATCGGCGATGATGCCGCCGTGACGGCCCCCGCTCCCGCAATGCAGCTGCTGACTTCCACCGACATGCTGCTGGAGGATGTTCATTTCCGCCGGGGGTGGCACGACCCCTACCGCCTGGGGCGCAAATCTCTGGCGGTCAGCATCTCCGATATCGCCGCCATGGGGGCGCAGCCGCGTTGGGCGCTCCTTTCGTTGGCGGTTCCCGCCGGTCTGCCGCTGGATTTTCTGGACGAGTTTACCAGCGGCTTCCTGGCCATGGCCGCTGAACATGGCGTGGCGCTGATTGGCGGAGACACCTGCTCTTCACGTTCCGGATTGGTGATTTCGGTCACGATCATGGGTGAACAGCTTCCAGAACGCATCCTGCGCCGTTGTGGCGCACGGTGCGGCGATGAGGTCTGGGTGACCGGCACGCTGGGGGATGCGGCAATGGGGCTGAAGATGCTCGAGTCCGACTCCTCGCCCTCCGCCCTGCTTTCGGCAGACGGGACCGCAGGGGACGGCTATCTCATTTCACGCCTGCTGGATCCGACCCCGCGCGTGTCCGTAGGTCTGGCACTGGCTGAATCCGGGCTGGCCAGTTCGATGATCGACATTAGTGACGGCATCCTGGCTGACTTCGGCCATATTGCCGAGCTGTCCGCCGTGGGGGGCAGCATCCGCCTGAACGACCTGCCGCTCTCGGCGGCGTTTCGTCTCCGGGCGGAAAAGCTGCCCGAATTTCCTTACCAGCTGGCTTTTTCCGGGGGGGAAGACTACGAACTCTGCTTTACCGCTCCAGCCGAAAACCGGGAAAAAATTGTTGATTGTGTGAAAAAATGTGGCGTGAAGGCGACGCCTGTTGGTATAGTGTCAAGCTTGCCGGGGGTGGTGGCCGTAGGTACCGACGGAAACCCCTTCAGCGTGCCGGACAAGGGTTTTAATCACTTTACATAGCAGTCTGAAAGGAACAAAAATGCAGCAGATCATGATCCCAGCAGAAAAAGCCCGCCAGTGCGCTGACGCGATCCGTTTTCTCTCCGCAGATGCCGTTGAAAAAGCCAACTCCGGTCACCCCGGTCTGCCGATGGGGGCTGCCGACTGTGCCGCTGCCCTGTGGGGCAATTTCCTCTCCTTCAACCCGGAAGATCCCCGCTGGCCCAACCGCGACCGCTTCATTCTCTCGGCCGGCCACGGCTCGATGCTGCTGTACTCATTGCTGCACCTGTTCGGCTACGACCTGCCGCTGGAAGAGCTGCAAAACTTCCGCCAATGGGGCAGCAAGACTCCCGGACACCCGGAGTTCGGACATACGGTCGGGGTTGAAGTTACCACCGGCCCGCTGGGGCAGGGTTTTGCCAACGGCGTCGGCATGGCCATTGCCGCCAAGATGGCCGCCGAGCGTTTCAACACCGCTGATTTCAGCCCGATCAACCATACGATCTATGCCATGCTCGGAGACGGCTGCCTGCAGGAGGGGATCAGCTATGAAGCGGCCGCCCTGGCCGGCCACCTCAAGCTGGGCAACCTGGTCTACATCTACGACAGCAACAGCATCACTATCGAGGGCAAAACCGACCTGGCCTGGTCGGAGGATGTGGAGGCGCGTTTCATCGCCGCCGGATGGCATGTGCTCAAGATCGACGGACACGACTACGCCCAGATCATCGATGCCCTTGCCGCAGCCAAGGCCGAGAAAGAACGCCCCACGTTGATTATTGCAACCACCCAGATCGCCTTCGGCAGCCCCGCCAAGCAGGGCTCCTCCGGAGCCCATGGTTCGCCGCTGGGCAGCGCCGAAATCGCCGCCACCCGTGCCAATCTGGGCTGGCAGCACGGCCCGTTCGAGATCCCCCAGGAGGTGCGCGACACCTGCCAGCAGAGGGTCGAGGAGCTGAAACAGCGTTACGCCGCCTGGCAGCGCGGTTTTGAAGTCTGGCATGCCGCCAATCCGGAGAAGGCCAAACTGTGGGACGATATGTGGCACAAACATCTGCCGGCCACCATTGCCGATGAGCTGCTTTCGGTCGTGGACGGCAAGGATGGCGCCACCCGCGCCCTGTCCGGATCGGTGCTGCAGAAAGCAGCAAGCCTGGTGCCATCGCTGGCTGGCGGTTCGGCCGACCTGGCCCCCTCCAACAACAGCGACATCAAAGGTTCGCCATCGATCCAGGCCGGCGCCTTCAGTGGCCGCAACCTGCACTTCGGCATCCGTGAGCACGCCATGGGCGCGCTGATGAACGGTATGGCCCTCTACGGCTGTTTTATCCCCTATGGCGCCACTTTCCTGGTCTTTTCCGATTACTGCCGTCCGACGTTACGGCTTTCGGCCCTGATGAATATCCAGGCCCTCTATATCTTCACCCACGACTCCTTCTTTGTCGGCGAAGACGGGCCGACCCATCAGCCGATCGAACATGTCGCTTCGCTGCGTCTGATTCCCGGGCTGCAGGTGATCCGTCCGGCCGACGGCGTTGAAACCGCCATGGCCTGGCTGGCCGCTCTGCAGTACAGCGGTCCGACCGCACTGATCCTGACTCGCCAGAAGCTGCCGGTCATCGAGCGCCCGGCCGCCTTTGTTCCGCAAGATGCGCTGAAGGGGGGCTATGTTGTTTCAACGTCGGCCGGCGTCCCGGATGTGGTCGTCATGGCCAGTGGCTCGGAGGTGCATGTGGCGGTGGAGGCTTCCGCCATGCTGGCCGCCGGGGGAATCAAGGCCCGCATCGTTTCGGTGCCCTGTCTGGAAACGTTCATGGCGCAACCGGCCGAATACCGCAACGATCTGCTTCCGGCCGGTGTGCCGCGGGTGGCCTTCGAGGCCGGACGCGGTGAATCCTGGGGCCGCCTGATCGGCTGCGACGGCCTGTTCATCGGAATCGAGCACTTTGGCGCATCCGCGCCGGACAAGGTGCTGGCGCAGCAGTTCGGCTTCACCGCCCCGCAGGTGGCCGAGAAGATTACAGCATTTTTGAAAAAATAAAAGCAAAGCTTACCACGGAGGACACGGAGAAGATCAGGAGAAGGCACGGAAGAGATTATTTCAGCAGATAGTATCTCTGTGAACCTCCGTTTTTTCCTCCGTTACCTCAGTGGTAATGCTTTTTTACGGTATCCATGGAACTGATCGAACAACTCAAAAAACCGCTGCTTTTTTCCGGACTGAAGGATGACGACCTGGCCGAACTGGCCGCCATCACGGTGCGGCGCTCTTTCAGAAAGGGAGAAGCGCTGTTCAGCGAAGGTGATGAGGCGACCGGCTTCTATCTGCTGCTGTCCGGCAGCATCAAGCTCTGTCGCGTGTCAGCGGACGGCCGTGAAAAGGTGCTGCATTTTGTCAAGCCCCGCGAAACTTTTGCCGAGGCGGCTTTTTTCGGCGACGGCAAATACCCGGCCGAGGCCCGCGCCCTGGAAGCGGGCGAAGTCCTCTATCTGCCGCGCCAGGGCTTTATGGAGCTGATGGGGCGCAATCCCAACTTCGCTCTCAATCTGGTGGTGTCGCTTTCGCTGATGCTGCGCCAGTTTGCCCGTCAGATCGAGGAGCTGTCCTTCGCCGATGTTACTTCACGCCTGGCCTCCTTTCTGGTGCGGCGGGCCGCCGAGAGTTCCACCAGCTACGGCGGAATTACCTATATCGAGTTGGGCATCAAGAAGGGTGAGTTGGCTTCCCGGTTGGGCACCGCCAGTGAGACCATCTCGCGCACTTTCAAGAAGCTGAAGGAAGAGGGCATCATCGAGGTGCAGGGCGGCCGTGTGGTGGTGCACCAGATGGAAAAACTGCAGAAAATCTCGGAACGTCACGAGTAGGAGAATCAGATGCTGATCGTTATGAACCACAACGCCACCCAGGCCGATGTGGATGAAGTTTCCGCAATCGTCCGGGAGATGGGCTATCGGGCCGAACCGATACCGGGCAGCGAGCGCACGGCCATCGGCGTGCTGGGCAACCACGGCTATGTGGATGACAGCAAAATCCTGGATCTGCCGGGCGTACAGCGGGTCATTCATGTTTCCAAACCCTACAAGCTGGTTTCGCGCGATTTCCATCCCGAAAACACGATTGTTGACGTGGCCGGCGTCAAGGTCGGCCAGGGCTGCCGTCCAGTGGTGGTTGGTGGGCCCTGCGCGGTCGAGAGCGAAGGGCAGATCATCAAAACCGCGCTGTTCGTCAAAAAATGCGGCGCCGACATGCTGCGCGGGGGCGCTTTTAAGCCGCGCACTGGGCCGCACACCTTTCAGGGCTTGCGCGAAGAGGGGCTCAAGCTGCTGGCCAAAGCTGGCCGGGAAAGCGGTCTGCCGATCGTGACCGAGGTCATGAGCCCGGATAACGTCGCTCTGGTGGCCGAGTATGCCGATCTGCTGCAGGTGGGGGCGCGCAACATGCAGAATTTCGATCTGCTGCGCGAACTGGGCAAGATCCGCAAGCCGGTGCTGCTGAAGCGCGGCATGAGCGCCACGGTGGAGGAGTTTCTGGCGGCGGCTGAATATATTCTGGACGAGGGCAATGATCAGGTCATCCTCTGCGAGCGCGGCATCCGCACCTATGAAACCGCTACCCGCAACACTCTGGATCTCTCGGTGGTGCCGCTGATCAAGGAGATGTCGCACCTGCCGATCATGGTGGACCCGTCGCACGCCACCGGCAAGCGCTCGCTGGTATCCCCGATGGCCAAGGCGGCTCTGGTGTCGGGCGCCGACGGTGTTCTGGTTGAGGTGCATCCTGAGCCGGAAAAGGCGCTCTCCGATGGCCCCCAGTCGCTGACCTTTGCCGGTTTTGAAAAGTTGATGAATGATATCGAAAAGTTAACGGTCTTTCTTGGCTATTGCTAAACGGTGTATACAAAATACTTGAAATGTTCATTTCATCGGTGTAATAATCTGAACATCTGATCGTTCTCTCTACCCTGTTCGCCGGTTGCTGTGCCCGGGCGGAATATTGAACAAAACGGGGGTCGTTCCCTGCTGTGGTGTGCTGCCTTCTGTACGCGGGTCTGCCTGAAACAGCATATTGATTCCCACGCTTAAGGAACTCGCTGGAGGCCCTTAATGCCGACGGCAGGGTGGAGAGAATGAATTGAAAGGGGAAGCCGCAAGGTCTCCCCTTTTTTTAATGGAGTTGACGCTGATGAGCGCCAGGTGCCCCCAGTGCGGATATAGTGCCGAGCTTCTGACCGAGACGCAGTTTCATACCTGCGGTCAGTGCGGCGCCGCCTACCGGGTTTACGGCGGCCGGGGCGTTCCGGAGCAGTATCTGCGTCACGATCGTGATGACGTTCTGGCCTGGGGAGCGCTGCTGGGATTGCTGGACAGCGAGGCGCGCCAGCTTCCCGACCGGCCGGGAAATGTCCATTTTGCTTATTACCCCTTCTGGTGTGCCGATCTGCAGGATGGCGGTATCCGTCTTAAGCCGGCAGCGCCGCTGCCGGACGGCTTTCCGCTCCCCACTGCCGCGCCGGTCGGCGCACTTGATTTCATTCGTCCGCCCCAGTCTTTTCCGCAAGCATCCATAACGCCGGAAACCGCCTTTGCCGGAACCGGCGAGGTTGAAAAACTGCGGCTTCTGCAGCTTCCGCTGTATCTGATCAGTTATCAGGTCGCCGGCGCCGAGCATAAGGCCACGGTTTCGGGTTCGCTCTGGCAGGCGTATGCTAACACGCTGCCGGAAGAGGCCGGGATACATCTGCCGTTGCGAAGGGTGAAATTTCTGGGCGCGTATCTGGCCATTCTTCTGGCAGCCGGCTTTCTGGCCCCCGATTATCTCTGGAGAGCGGCTGCCTTCGCTGTCATACTGCTCTGCGCCTGGGGTCTGGAACGCTCCGCTTCAGGGAAGCGTTGATGGCGACGATTGTCTTTAAATGCCCGCTCTGCGGCGGTCCGTTCGAGTTTGCCGAAGGCGACCGGGCCTCCGAATGTCAATTTTGCGGCGCCACCTCGGCGATTGTGGGTGATAGCGGCATTCATCGTTTGCTGCTCCCGGAACGGATCGATCTGAACGGCGCCCGCTCGGCGCTGCGCAAACTGCTGGCTGCCGAAGGAGGGCAGGAATTCGCAGCATCATTCGATTTCAAGAGCGGCAGACTGTATTTCCTGCCCTTCTGGAGGGTGCGCGGTCGGGCGGTCGGCTGGCAATGGTGCGAGAAGGAGAGCTGGAGCGAAGAAGTTTACTACGATGAGAACGGCGCCCGCTGCACGCGCCGGGTCAAAGAACCCAACCAGCGTGATTTTTCCGTGATCTCCAAACCGGTTGATTTTTCATCGCCGGCAGCCGCTTACGATGCTTTCGGCCCGCTGCGAGCCGGATTGGCCGGGACGGTACTAAAGTGCGAGGTCATGGATTACCCTCTGGCTGCGGCTCGCGGAGTGGTGGCCGATCCTTTCAAGGGGGCGGCCCAGGCGCGCCATGAAGCACTGGCCATGCTGCTGCAGAGCGCAACACCGGAAGGCCTTCTTCGGCGGGAGTCGCGCCAGCGGATTACGGGGGAGTGGCTGTCGCTGATGTATTATCCGGTCTGGAGTCTGCAGTTTTCGCGGGGAGAAATCCTTTATCCGGTGACGGTTGACGCCATCAGCGGCGATGTCACCAGGTGCCGTTTTGCGCTGGAAAAGGAGCCGGAGCTATTCCTGCCGCTGGCCTTGATCGCCCTGCTGCTGTACGGCTGGACGACGGTGCCGGTGGTCGGTCTGCTGATGACGGCGTTGTCAGTCGCTCTGCTAAAATGGCGGGTCGGAACAGTGGAACTCCCGGTGCTGGTTCGCTTGCTGGCCGGCATTCCGCGGCGGGACCAGGAGGTGCGGCGTGGCTGACGGAGTTGTCACAGTTGTGCCGCTGATCTGCAGCCGCTGCAGCCAGCGGATGACTGCTCTGCGCGAACAGGTGGTGTATCAATGCCGGGCCTGCGGCAGCGTCTGGGAGCTGCGGCGGGGGAGTCTTTCGGCGCGGATTATCACACACCTGGCGGGAAGCGGCCAGTTGTGCCTGCCGTTCTGGCGCGTGGCGTTCATGATCCAGTGCCAGAGTGGCACCGTTGGTGATCTGGAAGCCTTCATGGCGCTGTGCGCTTCGCTCAAGCAGCCTGAAGAGCGGGGAGCACAGCCACCGGAACTGTATATCCCGGCCTTCGAGTTGCCTCCCCATCAGGCGGTCAAGCTTGCCAGGAATATTCTGATCCGCTTTCAACGCTTCAGCGACTCCGGGAAAAAGGATCTGCCCTTTGAGCCGGTGCTGCTGTCCGAAGGCGATCTGGCGCCGCTGGCGGAGCTGGCCGTTTTGACGGCTCTTGTCGAAGAGCGCCGCAGAAATCCCGGCTTTCTGGCCTCATTCTCCCTGCGGCTAGCCGAGCCTTGCCTGGTGACCATCCCGTTTGAGCGGGAAGGAAAGCGGCTGTTCCAGAGGGAACTGAATCTCGAAGTTTAGTCGTTTGGCCCGAAAATCTTCCCCAAACTGTCCAGCAGACGCTGGTTCTCGACCTGTGTCCTGACCGCAATCCTGAAGAAACGTTCCGATAATCCCCTGAAACTGCTGCAGTCGCGGATCAGGATGCGCTGCCGCAGCAGCAGTTCGCCCAGTTCCCCGGCGGTCGGTCCCCGCCTGATTTCAATCAGCAGGTAATTGACCGCAGAAGGGTAGACCTTCAGCTGGGGAATCAACTCCAGCTTGCGGACAAGATCCTGCCGCTCCCGTTCAATCAAGTCCCGCGTGCTCTGGAGATACTCCCGATCCTGCAGCGCCGCCCTGCCGGCCGCCTGGGCCAGGGTGTTGACACTCCAGGGCCCCCCCAGCGCGTCCAGGCGCCTGATCAGGTCGGGCTGGCCGACCGCATAGCCCAGTCGCAGGCCGGGGATGCCGAAGAACTTGGTCATGGAACGCAGCAGAAGCGCGTTATCACTTTGTACGATCAAGTGTTTGGCCGAGGCCTCCTCGCAGAAGTCCATGAATGCTTCGTCCAGAACCAGGAAGGCGCCGGCCGCCCGGCAGAGGCCCAGGATATGCTGTATCACTCCCCGGGGATGGAGTGCGCCGTTGGGGTTGCCGGGATTGCAGAGATAAAGCGCATCCATGCCGCCTGCCAGGGCCTGCTCCAGCTCAACAAGGTTGATCGCAAAATTGTTTTCCGCAGTCAGGGTCAGATGCCGGATCTGCCAGCCATGCTGGTTAAGGGAATGGACGTATTCGCTGAAGGAGGGAGAGATGATCAGGGCCCTTTTCCCGGGCAGCAGGAGCGGCAGGTTGTAGATCAGTTCGGTGGAGCCGTTGGCGACGGCAAAGTTGTCCGGCGCCAGATCATGGTGCAGTGCCAGGGCCTGCTTCAGCTCCAGTTGGCTGCTGTCGGGATAATGCACCAGATCGTCGATCGAGCCTGTCAGTGCTTCCCGCACCCTCGGGGAGATGCCGAGCGGATTGATGCTGGCGGAAAAATCGCTGATTTCAGCAGGGGTGACGCCCAGCTGGCGGGCGGCCGCAAAGATGGTGCCGCCGTGATCATGGGGGTGGGACATGGATTCCTCGCAGGCAGAAAGCGACCGTCAGGCAAAGGACCGCCATCAGCAGGGTCGCGGTGTACATCAGCCTGATCATGGAGCGATAGGATGACTGGTCAAGCGGCAGCAGCGGGTCGCCGAGCTGTTCTTTCCAGGATTCGACGCCGTTGTAGCTGGCCGGGCCTCCCAGACGAACCCCCAAGGCGCCGGCAGCGGCGGCTTCCGGGTGGCCGCTGTTGGGGGATGGGTGCTTGAGCCGGTCGCGCAGCGTGATCCGGACGGCAGCTGCAGCAGAAAGCCCGCACAGGGGGGCGGCCATGATCATCAGCAGGGCGGTCAGGCGGGCCGGAATGAAGTTCAGCAGATCGTCCATGCGGGCCGAGGCCCAGCCGACCCGCAGATAGCGCTGGTTTTTGTAGCCGACCATCGAGTCCAGCGTGCTGACCGCCTTGAAGGCCATGGCGGCCACCGGGCCGCCGGCCGTCAGCCAGAACAGCGGCGCAATAATACCGTCTGAGCTGTTTTCAGCCACGGTTTCCACCAGCGCCCGCCAGATCTCGGCTTCTTCCAGCTGCTCGGTGTCCCGTCCCACAATCCAGGAAAGGTATTTTCGGGCACTTGGCAGATCGCCGGCCGCCAGGGCGGTTGCCACCCGGGCCGATTCAATATGCAGGGAGCGGGCTGCCAGGCAGGTGAATGAAATCAGCACCGCTGCGGCCGTGCCGGCCAGCGGATGGATAGCGGCGGAAAAATGCAGCAGCAGCCAGGTTGTTCCGGCTGCTGCGACGACCGTTGCCAGCAGCAGCAGAATGCCGACTGTGCGCTGGTTCAGCCAGGGCTGCCGCAGGCTTTGATCCAGAAAGGTTATCATCCGCCCGATCATGACCACCGGGTGGGGCAGCCAGCGCGGGTCGCCGAAGGTCAGATCAAGCAGCAGCGCCAGGCTGATGACCAGCGGATCAGGGGGCGTCACTGCCCAGTCCGCAAATGGCCAGGAGTCTCGGCAGATCCAGGTGCTTTTCCAGCTGCTCGGCCAACAGTTCAAAAGGGTCATGCAGCGGCTGCTTATGATCGCCGCGCCGCAGCGGCATGCCCTTTTCCAGGCGGATGCGGTTCAGGTAGACCTCCCGGAAGCGGGGATTGTCGAAGATGCCGTGCAGGTAGGTGCCGAAGACCCGTCCGTCCGGCGACACAGCGCCGTCTTCCACGGTTACCGAAAGATCGCCGCGCCGGAAGATGCGGGCAAACGGCCTGACACCCCTTCCCAGAACTGTTTTGCCCATATGGATCTCATAGCCGCTCATGACGCCTCCGCACTCCGGCGCGATCAGCAGCCCGGCTTCGTCCAGATAAGCCAGGGCCTGATGGGTTTCCTTCTCCGCCAGAATCTCGGTCTCGGAGGGCAGCAGATCGAGTCCCTGGGCCTCCCTGATGGAGGATTCCAGATTGGCGGGATCCAGCACCCTGCTGCCCAGCATCTGAAAGCCGCCGCAGATGCCGGCGATGTGTCCCTTGAAATTTCTGATTTCGTCGAACAGCCCGCGCTCCATCAGAAAGTACAGGTCGGCAATGGTGGATTTGCTGCCCGGAATGATCAGCAGATCCAGGCCATGCAGCTGGTGAACCCCTTCAACGTAGCCCAGGTGCACGTCCGGTTCAGCGGCCAGCTGGTCAAAATCGGTGAAGTTGGAGATGCGCGGCAGCTTGATGACACCGATCTGGATCTTTTTATGGCCGGTCATGATGTTGATGACCTTGGAGTGCTGGGCCAGGGCCATGCTGTCTTCCGCCGGCAGGTTCAGATCCGGAAACCAGGGGAGTACCCCCAGGACCGGCAGGCCGGTCCGCTGCTCGATGAAATCAATTCCCGGCGCCAGGATGGCGGGGTCGCCACGGAATTTATTGATGATGATCCCGCGCAGATAGGCCCGTTCCAGCGGTTCCAGGAGTTCGATCGTGCCGACAATCTGGGCGAAGACGCCGCCCCGGTCGATGTCCGCCACCAGGATCACCGGACAGCGGGCCATGGTGGCGACCTTGAGATTGGCGATATCGTTCTGTTTCAGGTTGATTTCGGCGATGCTGCCGGCGCCTTCCATGACGATGAATTCATAGGCCTGCTGCAGGCGCTGAAAGCTTTCCCGGATCTTCGGGAAGGCGGTTGCCTTGTAGGCATCGTATTCAGAGATCGACATGTTGCCGACGGGACGTCCCTGGACGATGATCTGGCAGCCGGTATCCGAGTTGGGCTTGAGCAGCACCGGATTCATGTCGGCGTGGGGCCTGATGTCGCAGGCCTGGGCCTGGACCGCCTGGGCCCGGCCGATCTCGCCCCCTTCCGGGGTGACGTAGGAATTGAGCGACATGTTCTGGGATTTGAACGGGGCCACGGTCAGGCCGCGCTTGAGCAGCAGACGGCAAAAACCGGCCGTGATGACCGATTTCCCCACGTCGGACGCGGTGCCGCAGAACATGACCGCCCCCGCATTGGGAAGCGGACCCCGCCCGGTGCTGTTGTCCGTGGTTGCTGCGGCGGCGCCGTATTTGCCGGCATAGCCGCGCGGCGTCACGATCCGTCCCCGGCTGTCCACAAAGCTGCTGCTGTTGCCGATCAGGACGATGCTGGACATGTCGATTTCGTGTTCGAGAAGCTCGTCGAGGGTCGTAACGACCAGTGACTCCCCCACGCGGCAGGCGTTGCGCACGATTCCGGCCGGCGTGCTGCCGGGGCGCTCCGACAGGATGATGCTGCGCGCCTGCTCGATCTGGGTGATCCGGCTTTTGCTGCGGGGGTTGTAGAGAGCGATCACGAAGTCGGCCCGCGCAGCCGCTTCCAATCTGGTTTTGATCACTCCCCAGGGGGTCAGCAGATCGGACAGCGAGATAACGGCAAAGTCGTGCATCAGCGGCGCTCCCAGTCGCGCCGCCGCGGCCTGGACGGCCGAAATGCCCGGAATGATCTGCACATCCGGCTGAACGGTTCCGGGATGCTCTTTTTCATCCGCCTCGATCAGTTCCAGCACCAGCCCGGCCATGCCGTAGATGCCGGAATCGCCCCCTGAAACCAGGGCCACGTTCTGACCGGCGCGTGAGCGAACAATCGCCTCACGGCAGCGTTGCACCTCCTGCATCATGCCGGTGGCGATGATCTGCTTGCTTTCCAGAAGAGGGCGGATCAGTTCGATGTAATTGTCATAGCCGATGATCGTATCGCAGGCTGCGATTGCCTGCCGGGCGGCGTCGGTCAGATGCTCGATAGCTCCGGGACCGGTGCCGACGATATGAAGTGAAGCCATGGGTGATCCTCGCTGCAGTATGGGGGGTCAAAACGGTGCTGGATTCTACACGTCAGGCAGAGGAGATGCAAGCAGGGAATCGGGAAAGGGGGGATTTGAATCAGCCGCTGTAGGAGGAGTAAAGCTGTTTGACCCGCACCAGGTAGTTGCGGGTTTCGCGGGGCAGACGGTCCGGTTTTTTGTCCACGTTGCCCGGTCCCCAATTGTAGGCCGCCAGGGCCGAGTCCAGGTCGCCGTCATAGCGCTTCAGCAGATCTTTCAGGAAGCGGGTGCCGGCCATGACGTTCTGTTCGGGATCGAAGGAGTCATTGACTCCCAGCGAACGGGCCGTGCCTGGCATCAGCTGCATCAGGCCACTGGCGCCGGCGTGGGAAACCGCCCGCGGATTGAAGTTGCTCTCGGCCTTGATGACCGCCTTGATCAGGCCGACATCGACGCCGTAGCGTCGGGAGGCTTTGTCTATGATCGGATCCAGCCAGGCCGTGCCAGGCGCGGATGAATCCTGCCGTGGAACGGCGCCGGTCAGATCCTGGAGCTGTGACGGGGCTGGTACTTGAGCTGCGGCGCTGTCGGGATTGACAGCCGGCTCGGCCATGCCGGCCTGATAGGCCTTGATCAGCGCGCTGACCGAAGAAGGCGGATTGGCGATTGACGGCTGCTGTGCCGGATCGGATGAGTCGTCGCCGGAAAGTGAAAGCGAGGTCTGCAGCATCTGCAGTGTCAGCGACTCGGCCAGCGCCCTGGCTTTTTCGGCGGCGCTGGCTTCGGGCGCTCCGGCGGAAACGGCCTGGTCGAGCTTGCCGGAGAAGCCGCGATCCGGACGGGCTGCGGCAGCCTCCTGCGTCTGATGAAGCGGGGTCAGCGAAGCGAGCAGTGAAAGATTATCGGTGGCGCTGATCGTCATGATCTTTATTCCTCGGCAAAGGCGAGATGCTTCTTTTTCAGTTTCTCAATCAGGGTCGTACGTTTCAGGTTGAGCAGCAGGGCGGCTTCTTTCTTGTTACCGCCGGTCCGGGCCAGGGCCTGCATGATCAGGCGGTTTTCAAACTCGTCAACGGCGGAATTGATGCAAATACCCCCTTCGGGCAGCTGATCCCAGGCCTCCCGCCGGTCTGATGACGACGCAGTGCTGCGGGGTGCGATCTGATCCGGCGGCGACTGTTTTCCGGAAAGATACTTTTCGGGCAGGTCGTCGGGTGTTATGAATCCGCTCCCCTTCAGAATGACCAGTCGTTCCACCAGGTTTTCCAGCTCGCGGACATTGCCGGGCCAGTCATAACTGCAGAGAATATTCAGCGCATCCTGCGAAAAACCTTTCACTGCCGGGCTCCGGTCGGAGTTGAAGCGCGTCAGGAAGGTGTGGATCAAAAGCGGGATATCCTCGCGCCGTTCCCTCAAGGGCGGAATGGTGATCGGGATCACCGACAGCCGGTAATACAGGTCTTCCCGGAAATCGCGGCTGGCCACCAGATCCTCGAGGTTCTTGTTGGTGGCCGCGATGATGCGCACATCAACCGACTGGGACTTGGAAGCGCCCACCGGCTCAAACTCGCGATTCTGCAGGACGCGCAGCAGTTTGACCTGCAGGTTGGCCTTCATGTCGCCGATTTCGTCCAGAAAGAGCGTGCCCTTGTCGGCCATTTCGAAACGGCCGGCCCGGTTGGCATACGCACCGGTAAAGGAACCCTTGACATGTCCGAAAAGTTCGCTTTCCAGCAGATCGTCCGGTATCGCGGCGCAGTTGACCGGAATGAACTTTTTGTTGTTTCGGGCACTCAACTGGTGTATCGCCCGTGCTGCAAGTTCCTTGCCGGTTCCCGACTCGCCCTGGATCAAAACCGTTGCATTTGAACCGGCCACCTTGGTGATCAGTCCGAAAAGCTCCCGCATGGGGGCGCTGGTGCCGATCATGGAGGCCGACAGCAGAACGTGCTGGTCGTCGCACCCGGTCAGGCTGTCCAGCTTCTTCATGGTCTGGTATTCCCGTGAGCGCAGCACCAGGCTTTCCAGTTCGTCCAGATTGAGCGGTTTGGGCAGCGTAAAAACGTTGGCGCCGTTGAATTTTCTGGCTTCCCCGGTGCCGTTGTCGCCGTAGGCGATCAGCACCAGAGCCGGATTTATTTCGGTGGCGCGGAGCTGAAAATCCGGGGCGATGGTGTGCAGGTGGGCCGCCTCGGCGATGACGATGTCAATTTCGTAGTTGCGGAGGGTGTCAAAAAAGGGGGCGCTCTGTTCCGGACAGACAACGGCATGGCCCTTGTATGTCAAAAAAGCGGATACCAGATCACGGGTTTTGACGTCGTTGTCGGCGATGTAGATGCTACCGGATACGCTCATGCTGGGAATTTCCAATTGTGTCGGGGGGGGGATTTTCGACAATAATACGCCTGTTTTTTTAAAAGTCAATAAAATGACTTGCGCCCGGGCAAAATTAATTAAAGCGTAAGTTCTTTTTCTATAAGGAATATTGTCATTATTTTTCTCATGTCGCTTGATATGGATCAATTTGCGTGGTAAATTCACGCAGCTGTCAGCTGTCTTTTGCCGCTCTCTTTGATCGGCTGTCCATTACCCACACTTAGAGGAGGAATCGAATGCAAGACGCGCTTGTGCCGATGAAGATTGACGATACCCATGGCGAACTGATCCAGCTGGTGAGTTTCAATCTTGATCAGGAAGAATACGGTGTTGATGTGCTCAAGGTCCGCGAAATCATTCGTATGCCGATCGTTACGCGGGTTCCCAACACTCCCCACTATGTGGAAGGGGTCATCAACCTGCGCGGCAAGGTTATTCCGATCATCTCCATGCGGAAAAAATTCGGCCTGATGGAAGCCGAAAACGACAAGCAGACCAGGATCATGGTCATGGATGTGGAAGGCGAGCTGATGGGGTTCATCGTGGATGCGGTTTCGGAAGTCATCCGCATTTCCGGCAGCGAGATCCAGCCTTCTCCGGCGGTTGTCAGCGGTGGCATCGATCAGGAATGCATCGCCGGCGTCATCAACCAGGCCGAACGTCTGCTGGTGCTGCTCAAGCTGGAAATGATGTTTTCCCGTGACGAAAAGAGATTCTTTTCCGGGATGTAGCCCCCAAAATTACCTGAAAAACGACCCGGGAGTAAGCCACTATGCCACCAATTGATTGCGAAGACCAGGAACTGCTGGAAGGTTTTCTGACCGAGACGACCGAGCTGATCGAAAAGCTGGATGACGATCTGATTACCCTGGAGAAGTCTTCCGACGACACCGATCTGATGAACCGCATCTTCCGCTCGATCCACACCATCAAGGGCGCTTCCAGTTTTCTCGGTTTTGACCTGCTGGTGAAAGTCACCCATAAAACCGAGGATGTGCTCAACCGGCTCCGCAAGGGAGAGCTGGTCGTCACCCCGGAGATCATGGACGTTATTCTGGAAGCGACCGATCTGGTCAAGGTGCTGGTCAGCGATATCAAGGCCGGCGAGATCCAGGAACGGGAAATCGACGGCACGATCGCCAAGCTGCTGCCGTTTCTTTCGGACAGCGCCGCTGCTGCCCAGAAAGCCCCCGAGCCTGCCGCCGCGCCGGTTCAGGCTCCCGCTGCAGAAGCCCCCGCGCCAGCTGCAGCCGAACAGCCCCCTGTGCTGTCGGCACCGGAAACCCCGGTTGATGCTCCGCCGGCCGCAGCCGTTGTTCCCCCCGCCGCTCCGGTTCCGGCGCCCAAACCGGCCTCCGAGGCGGCTCCCAAAAAGACACCCGCTCCCCCCAAACCGGCCGATGGCAAAGGGGATGATCTGTCCGACAGCTCCACGGTCAGGGTGGATGTCAAGCGCCTGGACGACCTGATGAATCAGGTCGGCGAACTGGTTCTGGAACGCAACCGCATGATCCAGATCAACCAGGACCTGCAGCAGGGTGAAGCCAACCGCCCCGATTTTCAGGAGGAGTTTGGCAAGCTCACCAAGCGGATGAGTTTTGTGACCTCGGAACTGCAGATGCAGGTTCTCAAGATGCGCATGATACCGGTGGAGAAGGTCTTCAAGAAGTTTCCCCGCATCGTGCGCAGCATGTCCCGCGACCTGGGCAAGGAGGTCGATCTGCAGATCTTCGGCGAGGAAACCGAACTGGACCGTTCGGTGGTGGACGAGATCGGCGATCCGCTGATCCACCTGATCCGCAACGCCATGGACCACGGCCTCGAATCTCCGGATGAGCGCATCGCGGCCGGCAAATCGCGGGTCGGTACGCTGGTTCTGGCGGCGGTGCACGAAGGCAACCAGATCATCATCAGCATCAAGGACGACGGCCGCGGCATCGACACCGACCGGGTCGGGCGCAAGGCGATCGAAAAAGGGCTGATCAGCGAAGAACAGCTGGCGGCCATGAGTCAGCGCGAGATGTTCGACCTGATCTTTCTGCCCGGATTCTCCACCAAGGACAAAGCCACCGACCTTTCCGGACGCGGCGTCGGCATGGATGTGGTCAAGACCAACATCAAAAAACTGAACGGCCTGATCGAGATCAAGAGTGAAAAAGGGCAGGGCTCCGAATTCATCCTGCGCCTGCCGCTGACCCTGGCGATCATCCAGTCGCTGCTGGTGGAGGTTGAAGGCGAAGTCTACTCGATCCCGCTTTCGTCGGTGCTGGAAACAATCCGCGTCGATCAGCGCAAATTCCACATGATCGGCGGCCAGGAAGTGCTGAAGCTGCGCGACATGGTGCTGCCGCTGGTTCGCCTGCAGAAGGTCTTCAACGTCCAGCAGCGTTATGAGCGCGACGATTTCTGCTATGTGGTGGTGGTCGGCGCGGCCGACAAGCGGATGGGGCTGGTCGTCACCCGCCTGGTCGGACAGCAGGAGGTCGCCATCAAGTCGCTCGGCAACTACCTGGCCAATATCCCGGGAATAGCCGGATCCACCATTCTGGGAGACGGCCGTGTCACCCTGATCGTGGATCCGGTCGGCATGATCGAGGGCAACGAGTGATTGCTGCGCTCCGGGCGTCAGCATCCGGTCGTCACGTTTTAAAAAATCACCAAGGGGTAAACAGTGGCACTATCTGATAAGGATTTTGAACAGCTCAGGGATTTCATCTACAACCTGTGCGGCATGTATTTCCATGCCACCAAAAAGTATTTCCTGGAGAGCCGTCTGACGCGCAGGATGGAAGCAACCGGAACCAAGACATGCCAGGATTATTACCTGCTGCTCAAATCTCCCCGGGGTTCGGAAGAACTCAAATACCTGATGGACGAGATCACCACCAACGAAACCTACTTCTTTCGCAACGTTCCCCAACTGGCGGCCCTGGAAAACAAACTGCTGCCCGAAATCGTCGAGGTCAAAAACAAGATGGGCTTCCGCAAGCTGCGGATCTGGAGCGCCGCTTCCTCCTCGGGGGAAGAGGCCTACACCATGGCGATGATCCTGCTGGAAAAACGGGCCACGCTGCTGAAAGACTGGATCATCGAGATCGTCGGCACCGACATCAACGAAACCGTCATCGCCCAGGCCAAGGAAGGGGTCTACAACGCCTATTCCGTCCGCAACATCCCGGATCTTTACAAGCGCAAATACATCCGCGAAGACAACGGCAAATTCATCCTGGCGCCCGAGGTCAAGAAGTTCGTCACCTTCAGCAAGCTCAACCTGTATGAAGATTCCAAAATGATATTCATGAAGAGCTTCGATTTCATCTTTTGCGCCAACGTGCTGATCTACTTCGACACCGCTTCAAAATCCAAGGTTGTTCAGCACTTCTACAACAACCTGCAGCCGTACGGATATTTCTTTGTCGGCCAATCCGAATCCCTGCACGGGGTCAATGACAAATTCAAGACCGTGCATTTCCCTGGTGGCTTTGGCTACAAAAAATAGCCTGAAAGGTTTTTGAACATGGACAGAAATCTGATGATGGAACGAGCCGAAATTCTTGTGGGAGCCGTGGATGATCTGCCCACCATACCGGTGGTGGCGACCCAGGTGATTCAGATGCTCGACAACCCCGATGTCAGCGTCGAGGAAATCGCCGACCTGATGCTTTCCGACCAGGTCATGACCGCCCGGGTCATGAAGCTGATCAACTCGCCGGTCTACAAACCGGCCCAGGAGATAACCTCGCTGAAGCGGGCCCTGGTGTATCTCGGTCTGCGCCATATCCGCGAACTGGCCCTGACCACCTCGGTCATCAACGCTTTCGATGCCGACTCGGGCGCCATCGAACTGAACGCCTTCTGGGAGCACTCCTTCGGCGTCGGCATGGTCTCCAAGGTCATCGCCAGAAAAGTCGGCTACCAGGATCTGGAAAAAGCCTATATCTCCGGCATCATCCACGATCTGGGAGAAGTTTTCCTGAGCAACTACCTGCGTGAACCGTTCCAGGAGGTGCTGGACAAAATCAAAAACCATCCGATCAAACTGGTGGATGCCGAGGCGGAGATGCTGGGCACCACCCATTGCGAAATCGGACTCTGCATCGCCCGCAGGTGGAACTTTCCGGAGGTTTACTGCGAAGTGATTTCCTGCCACCACCATCCGGCCGAAGCCACCATCGACCCGGTTCTGTGCGCCATAGTCAATCTGGCGGACCTGTTCTGCACGGTGCGCGAGCTGAATTACGGCGACCGCCAATGGGTCAGCTTCAACCTGAACGAGGAGGAAGCCTGGGCCATTCTGAAAAAGGAATCGCCCGCCCTGGCCCAGCTGGACGAAGAGCGCTTCTGCTACGAACTGGACGATGCCGTTCCGGATGTGAAAGAACTGGTCGCCTCCATATTTAACTCCACAGAACAGGTGAAATCCTGATGATCATGCCCCAAAGTACAAAAACCCGCGTCCTGATCGTTGATGACTCCTCCTTCATGCGGATGGCCATCCGCAGCATCCTCTCCAAAGACCCGGCCTTTGACATCGTCGGCACCGCAGCGGACGGCGTGGAAGGGGTTGAGAAGGCCCTGGCCCTCAAGCCGGATATCATCACCATGGATATCGAGATGCCGCGCATGGACGGCATCAGCGCCCTGAAACAGATCATGGCCAAAGCGCCCACCAAGGTCATCATGGTTTCCACCCTGACCAACGAAGGGGCCAAAGCCACCTTCGAGGCCCTGGATGCCGGCGCCATCGACTATATCCCCAAAAACGTCACCGATTCCACCGATGCCCAGAACATCTTCCGCCAGGAACTGCTCCACAAAATGAAGGATGCGGTCCGTTCACGCTTCTCACGGCCCTTCGGCGGCCCGGCTTCGTCGATCAGGCCGGTCACTGCCGCCGCCGCGCCGCCCCAGCGGCCGACCTCCTCCAAGTTCAGCGGCAAAAAAATCCAGTACGTCGGCATCGGCGCCTCCACCGGCGGGCCGGTGGCGCTCCAGGAAGTGCTGTCGCGCATACCGGTCAACTTCCCCTACGGCGTCATGGTCGGCATCCACATGCCCAAGGCCTTCACCGGCCCCTACGCCGACCGTCTCAACGCCAAATGCTCCATGACGATCCGTGAAGCGGTGGACGGCGATGTACTCAAGCCGGGTCTGGCCCTGATCGCGCCGGGCGGCATGCACACCAGTCTGGTCAAACAGGGCGCCAATATTGTCGTCAAGCTCAAACCCACCAGCGACTATCCCCAGTATGTGTACATCCCCTCGGTGGATCTGATGCTCTCCAGCATGGCCGAAGCAACCGGAGGCTCGATGCTGGGCGTGATACTGACCGGCATGGGCAACGACGGATTCAAGGGCATGCAGCTTTTGAAGCAGAAAGGTGGCCTGACGATTGCCCAGGACGAGGCCACCTCGACCATCTACGGCATGCCCAAGGCCTGCGTCGACGGCGGCGTGGCCGACGAAGTCCTGCCGCTGGGGCAGATCGGCTTCGAGATCTCAAAATTCATGAAATAAACGTGTGCACCAGGAAGAGTATCAGGCCAGGCCGTTCAAGCGACCTGGCCTTTTTTTTGGGATTAATATGGCTGTGCGACTGATTGTGTCAGGTGGTTGTGTTACTGTTTTATCAAAGGAGGATCAGGCTATTACATCACGACATATTGCAGTTGATGTTGAAACCAGCGGCCTGGCGGCCGTTTCCGGCGGGCGGGTGATCGAGATCGGTGCGGTGGCGATCGAAGGGAGGCGTATGGTGGCCGAGCTGTCAACCCTGATACAGACCGGGACAGTCATCAGTTACGGCGCCTTCCGGGTGCATGGAATATCGCGGGAGATGCTGCGCGGCCAACCGGCTCCGGACGAGGTCTGGCCGACTTTTCTGGAGTTTATCGGCAGCGCGCCGCTGATCGCCCACAACGCCCCCTTTGACATGGGCTTTATCCGCCACGAGCTGGCGCTGCTGGGGCTGGGTCTGCCCAACCCGTCCATCTGCACGGTTCGCCTGGCCCGGCGCTGCTGCCCGCAACTCCCCAACCACCGTCTGGCAACCGTGGCCCGTCACCTGCTGGGAGAGCTGCCGGATGACTGTCATCTGCACCGGGCTCTGGATGACGCCCGGCTGGCGGCCAGGATCTGGATGGCGATGGGTGGGGTGTGAAAATGTCGTCTATTGACTGAATTTCATTTGAGACGGTTATTTTGCGGAAAGATGTGCTAGGCTGCGCCGATTGCTTGAAGTGCCAGAGATGGGGGGCGGCATGAAATATGATCCAGACAAACATCATCGCCGTTCGATCCGGTTGCGGGAATACGATTACTCGTTTGCCGGGGCGTATTTCGTAACTATCTGTACGCAAGGCCGCGAATGCCTGTTCGGTGAGGTGGTTGACGGGGTGATTAAATTGGGCCAGGCGGGAGAAAACGTTTGGGCTGTCTGGGATATGCTTCCGGAAAGGTTTCCTGACATTTCGATGGATGAATTCGTGGTCATGCCGAATCATTTTCACGGAATAATCATGGTCACCAATCGTAGGGGCGAATCTTGTATTCGCCCGCCTTTAAATATTGAACATGAAAACCAGGGCGAACACAAGGTTCAGGGCGAACACAAGGTTCAGGGCGAACACAAGGTTCAGGGCGAACACAAGGTTCAGGGCGAACACAAGGTTCAGGGCGAACACAAGGTTCGCCCCTACGGGACGGTGGCGGGTTCTGTGGGACGCATCGTCCAGGCATTCAAATCAATAACCACAACCGCCTATATTCGCGGGGTCAACGAACAGGGCTGGCCGCCGTTTCCCGGTCGATTATGGCAACGCAATTATTACGAACGGGTCATCCGTGACGAACGGGAATTGGATGTCGCCCGGAAATACATCCTGGAAAACCCGATCAAGTGGCATCTGGATCGGGAAAATCCGGCAAACCTGCCGGCGGCAAAATCGTAGGGGCGGCCCGCCTTTGGGAATGTTGTACGTGCCGGTCTGACGAACCACGTGTGTCAGTCTGGTTAGGCATTTATCCGGATTCGTAGGGGCGAATCTTGTATTCGCCCGCCTTTGGGGTTGATTGTTTTGGGTTGTGGAGGGATGGATTGAAGGCTATTTCCGGTATTGGGGGAAGGCGGAGCGGGGAGGGATGTTTGGATGGCTGCTGAAAAGGCGATAGCACATTTGGCGGAAGATGGCAGAGTACATGGACTGGAAGATCATCTGCGGAGAACAGCGGAACTTGCCGGGCACTTTGCAGCGTTATTCGGTTGTGGGGAGTGGGGTAGATTAGCAGGGTTGTGGCACGATTTGGGCAAATATTCAGAGAGGTTCCAAAAATACATACGTTCCGTCAATGATCCGAGTGCCCATGCAGGTAAAAATGGCGGTGATCACTCAACCGCCGGGGCCTTGCACGCTCTGGAAACCTTAGGTTCGTTGGGCCGGATCTTTGCCTACCCGATCGCCGGGCATCATGCCGGTCTGCCAGATTGGAACGAAGGTGGTATGGCCTCGCTAGCTCAACGCCTGCAGCAGAAAGAGTTGCTTGAGCAAGCAGTTACGGCAGGTATTCCCGAGGGGGTTCTTAATCAGGCACGACCGACGGAGCGGGCAAAATCAGGTACCGATATTTCACAGTCTTTCTGGTTGCGGATGCTATTTTCGTGCGTGGTAGATGCTGATTTTCTGGAT
The DNA here is from genome assembly GCA_021850095.1 of Deltaproteobacteria bacterium. Taxonomy (GTDB): domain Bacteria; phylum Desulfobacterota; class Desulfuromonadia; order Geobacterales; family Pseudopelobacteraceae; genus JACRCG01. The sequence continues at coordinate 9,713 of JAJZRX010000024.1, read as the reverse complement.
ACGGAAAAGTTTTTCGATCAAAGCAAGGCGCAGGAACGGGGCGCCTATCCTCTATTGACAGAATTGCTGCCTGTATTCAACAGCTTCATGGAAGAAATGCAGTCGAAAACTAATAACACATCGGTTAACGCTATTCGCAAAAACATCTTGCAACAGTGTATGTCAAAAGCACAACATGCCCCCGGTCTCTTTTCGCTCACCGTGCCGACCGGAGGCGGCAAAACCCTCTCCTCCTTGGCCTTTGCTCTGAACCATGCCGTAAAACACGGTCAACGCCGCATTATCTATGTCATCCCCTACACGAGCATTATCGAACAAACTGCAGATCAGTTCAGAAAGGTATGGCATGGGTTGGATGATGTTGTGGTCGAACATCACAGCAACATGGATGTGAACGATGAGCAAAGGGAGAGCGTCCGCTCGCGCCTTGCCTGCGAGAATTGGGATGCTCCGGTTATCGTCACCACCACGGTTCAGTTTTTCGAATCGCTCTTTGCCAGCCGTACCAGTCGCTGCCGCAAGCTGCACAATATTGCCGGGAGTGTGGTCATTCTTGATGAAGCACAACTGCTGCCGCCAGATTTTTTGAACCCCATCCTTGAAGCGCTTACGGAACTTCAGATGAACTACGGCGTAACCATTCTCTTCAGCACTGCCACTCAACCGGCTCTTGGTCCGCACATATCCGCCGACTTTAACTTCAAGGGACTCTCCGGTGTAACGGAGATCATGGAAAATCCGGCAGCACTTTTTATCCAATTGAAACGGACCGAGGTTTCGATTCTGGGGAATTTGCAGGAACCGCAGGGGTGGGATAGTGTGGCGGAACGACTGAAAAAACATGGTTCTGTGCTGTGCGTTGTCAGCCGCCGGGATGATGCCCGCACCCTGTGGGAAATGATGCCGGAAGGTACATATCATCTCTCGGCCCTCATGTGTGGCGCTCATCGCTCGGACAAGATCGCCGAGATAAAGCAACGTCTCAAGGAGAAGAAACCGGCGAGAGTAATCAGCACTCAATTGGTTGAAGCCGGGGTAGATGTGGATTTTCCGGTAGTGTATCGCTCGCTGGCCGGTCTTGATTCAATTGCCCAAGCTGCTGGACGATGTAACCGTGAAGGTCTGTTGGAAAAAGGTGATGTCTTTGTCTTCTCTCCACCGAGCAAAATCCCTGTTGGGCACTTATCACAGGCTGCGGAGATTGGTCGTTCCCTGCTTGATGCTCATGGAGATACGGCGTTGTCGCCTGAATATTTCGAAGCGTTTTTTCGGCAGCTTTACTGGGTACGCGGGGATCGACTGGACAAAGAAAAAATCATAAATCTGTTACAAAATGATTCCCAGCTTCGGATCAGTTTCCGGGAGGCATCGCAAAAGTTCAAACTGATCGACGAAGCGGCCCAGGCTCAGGTCATTGTCCGCTACCACAATGAAGAACTCCTGGCGCATCTTGAACGGGAACAGCCAGATCGCTGGGTGATGCGTAAGCTGCAGCGGTATGTGGTCAATCTGCCACGCCGCTTACATGGACAGTTACTGGCCTCCGGCGCGATCCGTGAGATATATCCCGGTATTTTTATCCAGAGTCTCGGAGCGCTGTATGATGAGAATCTGGGGTTCTGCCCAGATAAATCGATTGTGTATGAGCCGGATGAGTTGATGTGTTAACAAATTGAAAGGAGGAACCATGAATGAATCAGCAACGAAAAGCCGCTTGTTGCGGTTGAAGGTCTGGGGTGAGAATGCCTGTTTTACTCGACCGGAGATGAAGGTTGAACGAGTATCCTATGATGTCATGACCCCATCGGCTGCGCGCGGTGTTTTGGAGGCGATCCTCTGGAAACCTGCTATTCGCTGGCATATTGAACGAATCGATGTGCTCAAACCGATCCGCTGGGAATCGGTGAGACGCAACGAAGTGGGAAGTGTTATGTCGCCACGAGCTCCCCACCTGTTTATCGAAGACCAGCGTCAACAACGAGCCGGTCTGTTTTTGCGGGATGTGGCTTATACCATTCACGCCCGTTTCGAGATGACCGACAAGGCGGGGCCGGAAGACACGACGATCAAGTTTCAGGAGATGTTTCTTCGCCGGGCTGAAAAGGGACAAAGTTTCAATCAACCTTTTCTTGGCTGCCGGGAATTTACAGCTTTTTTCGAGCCGGTATTCCACGATCAGCCACTACTGGAGCCAATCCGGGAAAGTCGCGATCTTGGTTGGATGCTGTACGACATCGCCCATGACAACAGGGCTGATAAGGCAAAAAACGCCCATTTCTGTGGCAATGGCTGCCGTCCTCTTTTCTTCCGTGCCGTCCTGGATAATGGCTGCCTGATGGTGCCGCTAATCGATAGCCAGGAGGTGCGCGGATGATATTACAGGCGCTGAACGGCTATTATCGACGGATGGCGGAAGAGGGGAACATTGCACCGGAAGGATTTAAGACTGTTGAAATTCCGTTTCTGATTGTCCTCGACAGCAATGGAAAGTTTGTTGGTTTGCAGGACACTAGAAGTCCAAGTGGGAAAAAACTCCAGGCTCGATCTTTTCTTGTGCCTGAAGAAAAAGGACGGTCTGGATCAAAGGCGTGGCAAACGGCAAATTTGTTGTGGGATCATTACGGGTACGTCTTGGCTTGGCCAAAATCCGAAAGCAATGAACACAAGGAAATGGCCAAAAAACAACATGGTGCCTTCGTTGAGAATGTAAAAACTCTGCATGAAAAATATCCTGATGATACCCATATTGCCGCAGTTTACCGTTTTCTGTCCGCCGGAGATTTCTCTGAGGTGTTTGCCCATTCCAAATGGGCGGAGTGTGTAAAAGTTCCCGGATGTAATCTAACATTTGCCATGGACGGGGCGACAAGGCTTGTTTGTCAGAATGAGTCCGTTACCGCTTTTATTCAGGCAAATTCTGAATCCGTATCAGATGAAGATGATGGCTCTGACGGTTTGCCGGATATTGAAGCGTTTTGCCTCATAACCGGAGAGTCTTCTACCATAGCGCGACTTCATCCGAGAACACCAATCCCAGGCGCAAAGAGCAACGCCAAGATTGTTTCTTTTCAGAAAAACATGGGCTTTGATTCTTACGGCAAACAGCAGAGCTATAACGCGCCAACCAGCACAAAAGCAGCATTTGCCTATACCACGGCTCTTAACCAGATGCTTGCAAAAGGCTCACGACAGAAGCTTTTTGTTGGTGATGCCACTGCCGTATTCTGGGCTGAACGGAAGAGTCCATTGGAGGATATCTTTGCCGAGGTGTTCGGTGAGCCGTCCAAGGAAAATCCTGACCAGCAGAATGCTGCTGTTCGGGAGCTGTTCAAGGCCCCTGATGCAGGCGCACCGCCGTTGGACGAGGACTTAACACCTTTCTTTGTCCTTGGGCTTGCTCCCAATGCCGCCCGTATCGCGGTTCGTTTCTGGTATCCGGGAACGGTGGGGGAAGCGGCGCAGCATATCAAACAACACTTCGGGGATTGTGCCATTGTCCATGGCCCGAAACAGCCTCCGTATCTTTCGCTTTTTAGGCTGCTGGTATCAACGGCAACTCAGGGCAAGTCAGAGAATATTCCGCCGAATCTGGCCGGTGATTTCATGAAGGCTATCCTTACCGGTAGATCATATCCACAAACACTGCTCACTTCTGCACTTCGCCGCTGCCGTGCGGAGCAGGATGTCACCTATCCCCGCGCAGCGCTCATCAAGGCATTTATGGCTCGTGAATCACGTTTGACAGATAACAATAAATCTGAAAAGGAGGTCGGCATGTCACTCGACATCACCAACACCAATCCCGGCTATGTGCTGGGGAGGCTTTTTGCTGTACTGGAGAAAGTACAAGAGAGCACCAGTCCAGGCATCAACGCCACCATTCGTGACCGGTTTTACGGCGCGGCATCTGGTACCCCGGTAGCGGTTTTTCCACATTTGCTGAAACTCAAAGTTCATCATATTGCCAAGCTGGAGAATCGTGGACTGGCGGTGAATCTGGAAAAACTGATTGGCGAGATCATGGAAAAGGTGGTGGCTGAAAAGGCATTTCCGGCTCATCTTAGCCTACATGATCAAGGTTGTTTTGCTGTTGGCTATTACCATCAGCGACAGGACTTTTTTACCAAAAAAGAACAATAACCATACAAACCAAAAGGAGAATTCACCATGAGCAGCTCTATTCAGAATCGCTATGATTTCGTACTTTTCTTCGACGTAAAAGATGGCAATCCCAATGGCGACCCGGATGCCGGAAACATGCCGCGTATCGATCCCGAGACAGGCCATGGCCTGGTAACGGATGTCTGCCTCAAGCGCAAGGTAAGAAACTTTGTCCAGTTGGCAAAAGGATGTTCGGAACCATTCGACATCTTCGTTAAAGAGAAGGCAATTCTCAATAACTTGATTGCCGATGCTCATAAGCATGAATCAGTCAAGGGTAAGGAGAAAGCAGAGAAAACCGAGGCCGCACGGCAAGTGATGTGTCGGAAATACTATGATGTGAGGACGTTCGGTGCCGTCATGTCCACCGGTGAAAATGCCGGGCAGGTACGCGGACCGGTGCAGCTCACTTTCTCCCGCAGTGTGAATCAGGTGGTGCCGCTGGAGCATAGCATTACCCGCATGGCAGTCGCTACCGAGGCAGAAGCGGAGAAGCAGCAAGGCGATAACCGTACAATGGGGCGAAAGTTTACCGTTCCTTATGCCCTATATCGCTGCCACGGTTTCGTCTCCGCGCCGTTGGCTGGTCAGACCGGTTTTGGCGAAGAGGATCTTGAATTGTTCTGGCAGGCGCTGATTAACATGTTCGAGCACGATCGTTCCGCCGCCCGTGGGCAGATGTCTGCCCGTAAGCTGGTTGTGTTCAAGCATGATTCAAACATGGGCAATGCACCGGCCCACACCCTTTTTGATTTGGTAACCGCCGAGGCGGCAGAAGCGCCGGCGCGTGGCTTTGACCAATACAATGTCTTTGTGCCGACGCAGGAAAATATGCCTGCAGGTGTGACGGTGATTGAAAAATTATAAACCAACCTCAACCACGGGCGGCCACACGGGGCCGCCCCTACAAAGGCAACCTACATGAAAAAACTGAAAAACGCCGTTATTCCCGACTCCGGCGAATTCATCCTCTATCAGACCGAGGACGGGCGAACCCGCATTCAGTGCCGCTTTGCGGAGGAAACCATCTGGCTGACCCAGGCGCAGATTGCTGAATTGTTCCAGACAACTCCCCAGAATGTGACTCTCCATCTGAAAGCCATTTACGCCGAGGGGGAACTGGTCGAGGGTGCAACCTGTAAGGATTACTTACAAGTTCGTCAGGAAGGGAGACGTGGCGTTTCCCGCAGCCTGCGGCACTATCGTCTTGAGGCAATACTGGCCGTCGGTTACCGTGTCCGCAGTCATCGCGGCACCCAGTTTCGTCAGTGGGCGACAGGGTTGTTGAGCGAATACCTGCTTAAGGGTTTTGCCATGGATGACGAACGCCTGAAAAACCCGCCGGGCAGGGGACAGAAGGATTATTTTGATGAACAACTGGAGCGGATTCGGGATATCCGTTCTTCCGAGCGTCGTTTTTATCAGAAGGTGTTGGATATCTACGCGACCAGTGTCGACTATTCTCCGAACACCGAGATGTCGCAGCAGTTTTTTGCCACCGTGCAGAACAAGATGCATTGGGCCTGCCACGGCCATACAGCGGCAGAAGTGATCTATGAGCGGGTGGATGCCGCCAAGCCGCTGATGGGGCTCATCTCGACCCGCCCAGGCGGCATTGTGCGGAAAGAAGATGTTTCTATTGCAAAAAATTATCTGACGGAAGATGAGCTTCATGCGCTCAACCGGATTGTGTCTGCGTACATAGATTTTGCCGAGCTCCAGGCGTTGCGACGCAAGCAGATGACCATGAATGACTGGATTGTTAAACTGGATGATTTCCTGAAACTTTCAGAGCATGAGCTTTTGGACCATGCCGGCACTATCTCCGCTGAAACGGCAAAGGAAAAAGCGGAAGTGGAATACGAGCGTTACCGCACCATTACAGACAGGCTGCCACGTCCGGTTGATCTGGATTTCCTGGAAGCAACAAAACGGATCGAAGCACGAAAAAAGTCGGGTAAGAAACATGAATCCTGAAATCGCCGAGCCCATTCCCATTTCGGCTCTGGAACATTACGCCTACTGTCCGCGCCAGTGCGCCCTGATCCACGTCGAGCAGGTCTGGAGTGAAAACCTGTACACCATGCGGGGACGGGATGTGCATGATCATGTGCATGACGATTCATCCCATGAAGTGGCCGGTGTCCGTATGGAGCGTTCCCTGCCTATCTGGAGTAATCGTTTGCGATTAACCGGCAAGGCTGATCTGGTGGAGTTCCACGATGACATCCCCTATCCGGTGGAGTACAAATCCGGGCGGCATCGCAAAGGCAACCCGGAAACCATCCAGCTCTGTGCTCAGGCGCTCTGCCTGGAGGAGATGTTTCGTGTTCCTGTGGAAAAAGGGGCGCTTTACTGGCACGGCTCGCGCGAGCGGCGGGAGATCATATTCACCGATGCCATGCGGCTGCAGGTGGAAGAAGTGGCAGCTGCCTTGAGAGATATGTTGGAACGGGGCATCGTGCCGCCACCGGTGAATGATAAACGCTGTGAGGGATGTTCGTTGCGGGAATCCTGCCTTCCCGCAGTAGTTGCCGACAAAGGGCGAAGTCACCGGGCGGCGCGGGAGTTGTTTGTCGTTTGAGGAGGGTTTTATGGAAACAAAGCTAGTGGTTTTTCAAGACAAGGAAATTAGGCGAATACTCGTCGACAAAGTCTGGTTCTTTGCTGTGATTGACGTAATAACTGCATTAACGGGCAGTGATAAGCCACGTGATTACTGGTATCGGATGAAAAAGCGGGAACTGGAATCAAGTGGAATTCAGTTGTCGACAATTTGTCGACAACTGAAGCTGGAGTCTTCCGACGGCAAAAAATACATGACTGAAATGGCCAACACCGAAGGCCTTTTCCGCATCATCCAGTCCATTCCCTCACCCAAAGCAGAACCATTCAAACGCTGGCTGGCCAAGGTCGGCTACGAGCGGGTGCAGGAAATAGAAGACCCGGAGTTGGCAACGGCACGGACGAGGGAGCTGTACCGGGCCAAGGGGTATTCGGAGGCCTGGATCGAGAAACGCATGCGAGGCATTGCAGTGCGGGCCGAACTGACCGAAGAATGGAAACAGCGTGGTGTGGGTGAAGCACCGGAGTATGCCATCCTGACCGCCGAGATCAGCAAGGCTGCCTTTGGCATGACACCGGCAGAATACAAGGCATTCAAGGGGTTGGAGCAGGAGAACCTGCGGGATCATATGACTGATCTGGAGCTGATTTTCTCCATGCTGGGGGAAGCGGCAACCACCGAAATTGCCCGCAAACAGGATGCGCACGGTTTCCCGGAAAACCGGATTGCGGCCAGAAAAGGCGGCAAGATCGCCGGAGATGCACGGGAAAAACTTGAAATAGAGACCGGCGACAAGGTGGTAACACAGGAAAATTATCTGGAACTTTCACAGAAGGAAGTGAAAAAGCGTCTGAAGGAGGAGAAGGAAACGACGTAATCTAAAGGCGGGCGCAGCAAGCGGCGCCCCTAGGGTGAACCATGAAACAATTACTCAACACACTCTACATTATGACCCAGGGCGCCTATCTGTCGTTGGATCATGAAACCGTGCGGGTGGAGGTGGGCGGCGAGCTGAAGCTGCAGGTGCCGCTGCATCACCTGGGTTCCATCGTTACCATGGGCAATGTCATGATCAGCCCGTTCTTGCTGGGCAAATGCGCCGATGATGGCCGGGCGGTGGTGATTCTCGATCGCAATGGCCGTTACAAGTGCCGCATGGTGGGTAAGACCAGCGGCAATGTGCTGTTGCGTCAGGTGCAGTATCAGGCCGCGCAGGATCAAGCCCGGACGACCTCCCTTGCCGCTGCCATGACCGCCGGCAAGGTCAAGAATGCCCGTAATGTGCTGATGCGCAGCGCCCGCGAAGCAGCGACGCCGGATGAGGAAACGTGCTTGCGGAAATCCGCCGATGTTCAGGCTGATGCGCTCTTTCATCTGAAGACTCCTCGCGATGCCGACCATGTGCGCGGCTTGGAAGGGGAGGCGGCGGCCGCCTATTTCGATGTTTTTACGCTGATGATGAAGCCGGTTGAGCGGGACAGCCTGCCGATGAACGGTCGTAACCGCCGTCCGCCGCTGGATCCGGTCAATGCCTTGATCTCGTTTCTCTACACACTGCTCCTGAATGATTGCATCAGTGCGCTGGAAGGTGTCGGTTTGGATCCCCAGATGGGTTTTCTGCATGTGCCGCGTCCCGGCCGGCCATCGTTGGGTCTGGATCTGATGGAGGAGTTTCGCGCTTTTTTGGCGGATCGCCTGGCTCTTACGCTGATCAACCGTAAACAGGTGACGATTGAGCATTTTGAGCCGCGCCCCGGCGGTGCGGTTTATCTGAATGAAAAAGGGCGCAAGGAGGTTGTGGCCGCCTATCAGAAACGCAAACAGGAGGAGGTGGATCACCCCCTGCTGGCGGAAAAGTCGCCCATCGGGCTGTTGCCGCACCTTCAAGCCAGGCTGCTGGCTCGCCATCTGCGGGGCGACCTGGAGACGTATATTCCATACATTCATCCGTAGGGGCGCTGCTTGCCGCGCTCCTATGGCAGGAGATGTATTATGTGGATTGTGGTCTGTTACGACGTTAACACCGAGACACGCGAGGGGAGGAGGCGTTTGCGGCGAGTGGCGCAAGTCTGTAAAAACTTTGGCCAGCGAGTGCAGAAGTCGGTATTCGAGTGCCAGGTGGACGAAATGAAGTTTGAACAGCTGCGGCGTAAATTGCTGAAAGAGGTGAGTCTCGAACAGGACAACCTCCGGCTGTATCGATTGACGGAGCCGCGGGATAAGCGCGTTGAGGAGTATGGATCGACCAGAACTGTTTTCTTTGATGAAGATACACTGATGGTGTGATGGGCGCGAACCGGGTGCTTGTGCAGAAAACAGGGGGTATTCGCGATGTTTGAATTTCAGATGGTTAGAGGTGAAAAGCGAGCTGTTTGCGCCCTGCTCAGGCGACCGTTCCGCCAGGTTCGCAGAAATGGCGGGATAACATGTTGGAAACTGACCTCTTTTTGAGGGGTCAGAGCGCCCGCCCTACCTGGGCGGGCGAGGATTGAAACAATGGCTGGGCAACGAATACGGCGACCTGATCTGGAGCGCCCGCCCTACCTGGGCGGGCGAGGATTGAAACGGCAAAATCAAAGCCGTTGAGACCCGGATTACCCCGAGCGCCCGCCCTACCTGGGCGGGCGAGGATTGAAACTAGCTTGAAATATCGCTCTCCTATCTTTGGCATGCGAGCGCCCGCCCTACCTGGGCGGGCGAGGATTGAAACTTCTTGCATGTGGCGCTGTGGTGGTATTCTTTGCGAGCGCCCGCCCTACCTGGGCGGGCGAGGATTGAAACCTTGTCTTCCTTACTGGCGGGTGCGTGGCTGCCGAGCGCCCGCCCTACCTGGGCGGGCGAGGATTGAAACTGACATAATGACCTCCTGTTTATTGGCCCCAAGTGAGCGCCCGCCCTACCTGGGCGGGCGAGGATTGAAACGCGCACTGCACCTGCGGAATGGTACCAGGATTGCGTAGCGCCCGCCCTACCTGGGCGGGCGAGG
>JAJZRX010000099.1 GCA_021850095.1 Deltaproteobacteria bacterium | reverse complement strand
AGCCAGAGAACTTAGAAAGCAAAAACGACAGAAAGCCTTCCCTGAGTTCAACCTTTCAGGGGAAGCTGAGTTACCATTAGATCAAGCGGCCTGAAAGTCCATTTCCGACTGAGGCGGGACAATACAATCGGCCTGGCGCAAGCGGCCACAACAAAAAAATAAAAAAAAGAGCTGATAAATATAGGGTTTAATGAATAGTGCAATGACTCTGGTGAGTTGGTTATGCAGAGGGGCTTTGCGCTGTAACGGTGATTTAGCAGCAAACAGATTGAATCTGTACAGTCAGTCTAACTTTCAATGCACCGCGCAGGAAATGCAGGGGTCGAAGCAGCGTACCAGGCGTTCACAGGCAGTTTTTACCTGCTGATAGTCGGTGCTATCCAGCGCGGCGACCAACGCTTTCAGAGAACCCTCTATGGCGGCCTGATTGATGGCGGTGGGGGTGATGATGTCGGCGCCCGTGCAGATGCCGCGTTGGTCGAAGGTGTAGCTGTGCAGCAGGACGCCGCGTGGCGCTTCGATCAGGGCGGTCCCTTGGCCGGATGTCGGGACGACTGCGGCCGGTTTTTCCTGCTGAAGTCCTGCGGCCAGCAGGTGGGTTATCAGCATCAGGGAGTGTTCAACGGCCTGCTGCAGTTCGATCGCGCGGGCCAGCAATGAAGAGCTGACCGGAGCGCCGGCCAGCTCTTGCGCATATTCGGCCGGGATTGACAAGTGCAGCCGGGCCAGCGGCCCGACCAGGTACACCGTTTGGCCGTCAAAGCGGCTGAATTTGGCGTGGCTGTGCGCTTCGACCTTTTCGTTCAACCAGCTCGCTGCGGCGTCAGCCGGAACGGTCTCACCGGTTGACGTTGCAAGATGATCCCCGAACAGCGCCGGCCCGCCGGAAACGGCGCAGGCCTCTGGAGGGAACAGAGGTGGCAGGGTTTCCGGTAAGGATGCCGTGAATTCAATCAAATCCGGCAGCTCTTCACGAACTTCCTGCAGTCCGTCAGCCAGGCGCTGCAGATGCTCCGGCCCCGGCGTCCTTCCCAAACCACCCACGAGCAGGTTGAAGGGGTGAATCGCCCGCCCGCCGATTGTTTCCTGAATCAGATTGCCAAGCGCCTTGATCTTCAAGCCCTGCTTCAATTTCTGCGGCGCCACGTTTGCCAGGCCGGGAAAACCGCCCACCCCCAGGTAATCCGGCAGGGCCAGACAGTAGATGTGCAGGGCGTGGCTTTCGATCTGCCCCCCCTGCACCGCCAGCTGCCGCAGCAGTCCGGTCTGCGGGGATACCCGCACTCCCAGGGCCTGTTCAATCGCCTGCAGGGCCGCCACCTTGTGAACCGTGGAGCAGATCGAGCAGATCCGGCAGGCGATCTCGGCCACCTCGTCGAAACGCTTGCCAAGCAGCAGTGCTTCAAACAGGCGCGGCGATTCGTGCAGGTGCAGGCGGGCATCGGTCACCCGCGACCCCGTGCGGATCAGTTCGATCTTTCCGTGCCCCTCAACCCTGGTCAGGATATCAATTCTGCCGCTCCTGCTCATGATTTCCACTCCGGATAGAACCTTCGCAGCCGTTCAATAACAATTGCCCGGCCATATTCCTTCTGCAGAAACAGTTCCAGCGCCTCGCCCAGGTTGGCTTCTGGAACGGGCCCCCGGCAGCCTTCGCAAGGCACTCCCTGGCTTGGGCAGCGGGCTTCGCAGCCGCCCAGGGTCAGCGGGCCAAGGCAGAGTTGCGCTCTCTCCGTCAGCAGGCAGAGGTTTTCTTTCATGCGGCAGTCGCTGCAGACCGGCTGGTCGTTGGGAACCGGCAGCGATCCGAGCAGCAGTCCGCTCATCAGCCCGATCAGCTCTTTTTTTTCGGGAGGGCAGCCGTTGATGACCGCATCGACGGTTACCAGACTCTGCAGCGGTTGCGGGGAGAAGGTGCCGACTGCTGTCCGGCTCTGGCCGTAGACCTGCCGCCGCAGAAGTTCGCGATCGGTTCCGTTTTTCAGAGCCGCCACTCCGCCCCAGACGGCACAGCTGCCAACGGCTATCAGCAGCTGACTCTGACTGCGCAGTGCCAGCAGCAGCTGGCGCTCATGCGGCATCGAGAGGCACCCCTCCACCAATGCGGCGTCATAACGCCCCTTCAGAACCGCCGGAGAGCAGGCCAGGGGAAAATAATGGAATTCGAATTTTTCCAGCAGCTGCGGCAGTTCCGCTTCGCAGTTCAGCAGTGTCAGCTGGCAGCCGGAACAGGCGGTCAGTCCGGTTATGGCCAGGCGCAATTTCTTCATGCCAGTGCCCCCTCGATCCCCTGTAGTTGAGTAAGGCTGAAGACCGGGCCATCGCTGCAGCAGAGAAAACTGCCCACGGCGCAATGGCCGCAACGTCCTATTCCGCATTTCATGCGCCGTTCAAGCGACAGGTGAATCCGGTTGCCGGAAAGCCCCAACTGTTTCAAGCCGGCCACCAGGTAGGCGTAAACGACCGGCGGTCCGCACAGGGCGGCACAGGTGTGTTCGGGCTGGATTGCCAACCCATCCAGCAGGGCCGGCAGCAGCGCCACCCGGCAGTTGGGAGGCCCTTCCAGACACTGCTCACGGCGATCCACCGCCAGCTGGATGCGGATGTCGCTGCGTTTCGTCAAGTCCAGAAGTTCATCCAGAAAAAGCAGCGCCCCGGTTTCCCGCGCTCCATACAGCAGGGTCAAGTTACCCCAGCGCGAGCGTTGGTCCAGCAGCGCCAGCAGCAGCGAGCGGAGCGGCGCCATTCCCAGACCGCCGGCGATCAGCAGCAGATCCTGGTTTTCATAGCCGTCCAGCGGGAAACCATGCCCGAAGGGGCCGCGCAGCCCCACAGCATCGCCTGGCCCTGCTCTCCGCAGGGGTGAGGTGACATGCCCCACATGGCGGATGCAGAGTTCGATTGCTCCGCATGCTGACGGGAGTCCGCAGTATGAAATCGGGATTTCACCGAATCCGGGCAGGGACAGTTCCAGAAATTGGCCGGGCTGGAAGGAGGACAGCTCAAGAGCGGCATCCCGGTCGTTACAGGCCAGGGTGAAGAGGGACGTATCGGCCGTCAGGCGGCGGACGCTGGTGATGGTGGCTGCGGCGGGCAGGTTGGTGTTCATGGCGCACAGCCTTCCAGGCGCTCTGCCAGTGGCCGCAGATCCAGCCCGGCGGGACAGACCGCCCGGCAGCGGCCGCAACCAACGCAGCTGGGAAGCCTTTTCAGCTGCCCGAAGCCGCGGTATTTGTGCCGATAGCGATAGCGAAAACGTTGTGTCCGATCTTTCTGGAAACTGGCGCCGCCGGCCACCTGGGCATGGCTTTTAAACAGGCAGTTGTCCCAGCGCCGCCAGCGTTCGGCCGAGCTGCCGTCCAGTCCGCCGGATTCCAGCACATCGAAGCAGCAGCAGGTCGGGCAGCAGATGGAACAGGCCCCGCACCCCAGGCACTGCTCGGCCAGATTCTGCCAGTCCGGCAGGGCCGGATCAAGTTCGGATCGTGGGGGCGGGGGGAGCTGCTGCCCGAAGAAACTGCGCGTGTCTGCGGGAGGCGTTAATTCACGCTCCTGTATCAGCTCCGTCACTGTTTCCAAAAGTTCAACGCCGCGCGATGAGCCGCAACTGACGACAAAGCCGCCCCCAATCTGCTGCAGAAAAAGGTCGCAGGAAGCGGTCAACGGAGAAGGGCGCAGATGACAGGAACAGAACTGATCAGGGGCGCAGGAGGTGCCGATCAAAGTCAGGGCGGCCCGGCGGGCAGCATAAAGCGGGTCGGGCTCGTTTCCGAGAAAAACCTGATCCAGGTAGTTGATCCCGGCCAGATCGCAGGGGTGCAGGCCGAAGAGGATCAGGCGGGGTACATCACCGGACGGCAGCTGGTACCCTGATCCGGCCTGATAGAAGAGTATCGTTTCCCGGGGATGCAGCAGGTATTTCTTGGGGGGCAGCAGTGTGCGGACAGCAGTCAGATCGGGCAACACACCGGTCGGCAGCGGCCCGAAGCGAACCATGCCGTCAGTATCCCGCAGCGGGGCGTGCACTTCGCCCTGCCGGCGCAGCAGATTCAGACACCGCTGCAGGTCGCGTTCTGCAATGAAATCGACTGCCATGACGCCCCTCCCGGTTGATCTGGTCAGCAGGAAAAGTATAGCAGTCTCTCATCCGGTTGCAAGCAGCCGGATTATTCCGGATCGCGGATTTTTTGCGCCCATTCCTGAATGAAAAGATCGATGTATTCCCGGCTGATGGCGCTGGAATGGGGGGTAATCAAAACATTGGGCTGTTCCCAGAGGGGCGAGGCGGCAGGCAGCGGTTCTTCGGCAAAGACATCCAGGCCGGCGCCCGCCAGCGTGCCATCCTGAAGGGCGGCTAAAAGATCCTCTTCCCGGTAGCAGTTGCCGCGACCGAGATTGTACAGATACGCACCCGGCTTGATGACGTTGAAATGCCGCTGGGTAAAGATGTTGTCGGTCTGTACTCCCCCCGGCAGGACAAAGACCAGATGATCCGCACTGGGGAGCTCTTCTTCGAGTTTGTCGAAGGTGATCACCCGGTCAACGTTGTGGTCGTTCTTAAATCCGGCCGTACTGCGCCTGACCGCCGTAACTCGTGCACCGAGGGTTTTCAGCACTTCGGCCACCGACCTCCCCAACGCTCCTAACCCGATTATCAGCACGCTTTGATTGAAAAGCGCCACGCAATCGTTGTAGCCCAGACGGCCCCAGGTCCGGCTGTGCTGGTCTGCCAGTGTTTTTCCGATCTTGCGATTGAAGTACAGCATCATCGCCAGCAGGCTTTCGCGCATGATGCGGCCGTGGAAGCTGCCGTAAAATGTTTTGACGCGGCCGGCCGGGTCTGCGGCGACCCAGTCATGGCCGGCGGCCGGCGTAAAAAGTGCCTTCAGTTTCGGGGCGCCGGCGTACCATTCGGGTTTGAAAACCCAGACCAGAGCGCAGTCGGCTTCGGGAAGCTGTTCCAGAAAATCGCGGTTCCCTTCGGCGACGGTAATGCGCAGGTCGGGGAACGATTCGCGAATTTGATCGATATGGCGCGGTTTGAGAGTGAAGGCGTCGACGTTGTTGTGCAGGTGGATCAGCAGGTTGTCAATGTTCATGGTTACGCTCGCCAGGTGGATGTGCGGATTTATAACAAAACGGGGCATATGTCATCAACACATGCCCCGCCATCGTTGTCCAATGAAAATAAAGTCGTTTACTGACGTTCACGAAAAATCAATATGTTGCAAAGAAATCATTCGTACCATATAAAATTATAGTTGTTTACTGGTAAAGCCATTCTCTTAAAAAACTAGAAAATAAAGTTGTTAACTGACACTCCATAGAGGTTGTTCCTTGTTCCAGTTCAAGGGCAGACCCCTTCTGGGGTCCCCACGCATCATTCAACCAGCTTGTTAGGCTTCGCCCCCTGGCTGTCTTTCTTTTCGAGATGCTTAATTAGATTCTCAATAATCTTCGCCTCGGCTTCAGTGAATTGCGCCTCTTCACCATTGGGAGTTGCCTTGATTTTCTGCTTTAGCTTCAGAAGGCGGTAGCCTCCGTAACCACAACCTAAAGCTGCACCGCCGACTGCAATCGGAACCCAAACTGGCGTTGAAGAAATAATCCCAGCAGACATCAAGGCGCCCGTTATTCCTGAGGCCCCGATAGTAGTTCCAAATATTCCCGCGCTGCCAATAATGCTTGCTGTAGCGCTTGAGAAGTACAGCGCGCCCGCGCCTAAAGTTGTTGATGCAGTAGCAAGCAGACCGTTTATTGCTGCGGTACTTAGGAATGTGCCAGCGATATAGCCACCCGCACCCGTGACAATAAGGCCTCCAGCAGCATGAGGAACTAATGTCCCGCCCGCCGCTAAAGCATAAATGACCGGTATCAGTGGGATAGGCATCTTCTAATCCTCCATGTGAATCTGTTTGAGAAGGTTACATCAACTATGACATCATCTGCGTAACACGACGTCTGATATTGATAAGCTGCAATGTCACAGGAATCGTTTTTCTATAGCTTGGAGAACCTAGTAAAAGCAATAAAACCGGCAACGAAACCAGAGTTCCGACTCCTGTTCCCGTCAATAACAGTAAGGAAGAACTCATACCAAACACGCTCGCCCACAGTCCAGCAAATATTCCTGAATAAAACAAACTTGCTGTTAATGGGCCCGTAAGTAAAGTTATAACCATGCTTGTTGTTACAGTAGTTGCTACTAGTGCTTTTTGAATTTCATCTATAGAATCAGGACCTGCATCAACATTTTTACCTTCACGAAAAGCTTTCCGAATACTTTCCATTTTCTTGGCACGTTCTTCGGGATTCATTCTGTTCAGTTCATCGGCAATTTTTATGGCGAAATATTCAACTATCTTGTTTTCAATTTCCTCTTCAGACCTGCCATCACCTAACATGTAAACACTTTTATCCTTCTTTGGTTTCAGTTTATTTGCAATATCGGCAAGTATTTCTTTGTAAGGCATATCGTGATCACCCCGAAACCAGTTGCCAATAGTATGCCCTGCAGCAGACCTATACTCTTTACTGATCTGATACACGTCAGAATCTACCGGTAGCTTTAAGGCTTTACAGATTTCAGCCCTTTCTTCAGTGGCGGCTTGATCCAATAGCGAAAAAATTGTATCAGGATTCTCTTTAATCTTTGCTTTTTCGTGAATGCTTTCCATTTCTGATATAAGCTCTGGCTTCCCCTCTTGCAGAGGAATATTTAATGTGTTTGAGATAATCGTTGACAATACGATTGCAGCAGTGCCGCTAGGCGGCTCATTATTGGTTTGATTTTCCCATCTAGCTACAGTTTTGCTCGAAACACCAAGCATGTTTGCCAGATCATCCCTTGAAAGTCCCATTTTGTTTCGCATATCGATTATGTTGTTTGCTGTGAGAATAGATGCATTCATGACAAGACCTCCACAGGAATTTCGTTGACTCCAAAACTTCTTATATAAGTGATAAATTCTCCGCCGGCTCTCCATAAATCCTTAATTGCTAAACAAAGCATATAGCACCCTAACGCTATAAATGCTGCTCCCGAAAAATTATCAAAAAGCATCTCCAATAACGACGGTGCTTGTGTGGCCAGATCAACCCCAAACCATCCCGTGACTGATCCGGACACAGCACCAATACCAGTGCCAATAGCCATCACCAGGGCTGCAGGGATCGAAAAAGCTGATCCCATCATTGCAATACCGATACTGCCAACCGTTGCGATGGTTCCCCCTGCTACCCCACCGACCCCAGCTCCGAAGGCAGCCCCAATTAATTCGGGAATCCTATCTGTACAGCCAACAGGACTTAAAAGAGAAAAGCCAACGGAGATTGCCGTAACTCCAATAGCGCCCTCTATCGACCCTGCGAAGGCTGGATGTGTATTTCTGAAGGACTTTATCCCTTCAGAAGTGCGATCAAATAATTTCTCCAGGTCGGTACGATCTTTTCTTGCTTCTTCGATCTTCTCTAATATTTCAGCAGAAAGGTAATTCATGGCTGCCTCCTTTATTTGATGTCTTATCGAAAGGGTACAGCAAAGAAAAAATATGTCAATATAATATCTCTTTTTGTCTAAAAATTATCTTAAATTGTCCTATTTTATGCCCTTAAATAGAGCTGAGAGTCTTTGGGTGATGTCTTTGCCATCTTGTTATGTCGGGAGGAACCGAGCTTGAAACGGATTTTCCTTGCCTGAAGCGCAAACCCTATCTTCCTGGTTTTGTGGTATTGGCAGATGACGAGGCAGGAAACCGTGATGCGGAAATTTACAGTCAGATTGGTGCATGTCCATGGCAGTTATGAATTGCAATGTTGTTTAATCAGATTCCAATTCCTTGAATATTGAAAAGTTATGAATCGGCGCCTCATTACGGAACAGCGGCTTGCCCAGAAGATTGAGGTAACATAATTCCCTTGCCGCTATCAAATGGGATATTGGCAGCAACATCGATGTCGGGAGCCATCCTGTGAATCCGCAGTAACCCTTTCTGGCCGTCAAGTGTCCGATTAATGCTCTGGTATCGTCTAACTGGAAGCTGAAAGGTAGGATCGGTGTAGTAATACCCCTTATTTGACTTGTCATACTCAAAAGGGGCTTGAAGGCGGTCGCGGAAGTGATCAATAGAGCGTTGTGCTGTCTTTGGTGCAATCTCGAAATGTGCGCCCAGCGTATTTGCATTGGGGAAACGCTCTTTGCGAGCCTCATGGTCGAACCAGATAAACCTCTCCAGATAAAGCTGGTCGCCCATAATCCCCCCAATTTTAAATTCTCATTAAAAACAAAAAGTTGCAAAAGTATACATAATCAAACATAGGGCGTCAAACAGGGAATGGGAAAATCGAAAATAGACAAAAAATGAACAAAAATAAAAATTACAGATAGGTCACTAGTACCTTGTAACACTCATAATTTCGGATAAAGTCGCTTCAACTTGATCCGTGCATCGTTGGTTGTGAACTGCCAGTCAATTTTTTTAGCGCTGCTGTTACGGTCC
>JAJZRX010000003.1 GCA_021850095.1 Deltaproteobacteria bacterium | reverse complement strand
GGAGCGCACGTCGAGCAGAATCAGACAGAGTTCGATTGAAATCAAGAAACGCCACAGTTTCATAGCCGGATCAGATCCTCGTGTTCCTCTTCATGGGGGTTGATATGGATCATGACGTCGCCGACGCCCGGATAGCGGGCGAAGATCAGCCGTTTGACCTCGGTGGCGATGGCGTGGGATTCTTTGACCGTCATCTCCGGATCCATATCCAGCTTGAGATCCACAATCGTGTACTGCCCGGAGCGGCGGGCACGGATCTCGTGAACCTGCTCGACGTTCGGAACCCC
Organism: Deltaproteobacteria bacterium; assembly: GCA_021850095.1. Classification (GTDB taxonomy): domain Bacteria; phylum Desulfobacterota; class Desulfuromonadia; order Geobacterales; family Pseudopelobacteraceae; genus JACRCG01. Next base: position 141,530 of record JAJZRX010000003.1, on the reverse strand, counting down.
TTCGGCCAGCTGCTGCAGGTCATTGATGAAATCGGCCGGGGCGCTGCCGTCCATCAGATCATGGGCCGCTTCCCGAAAAAGCCCGACACCCATGTGCAGGATGAACAAGGAGGTCAGACCGGCCGCCAGCGGGTCCATGATACCCAGGCCGAAAAAAGCGCCGACAACACCGACCAGGGTCGCCACCGAAGTGACGGCGTCCTTGCGGTGATCCTTGGCTATGGCCAGCAGCGCCGGACTGTCGAGCTTCCGGCCGGTCTTGACGGAGAGGCGGTGCAGCCACTCCTTGATCATGATCGTCAGCAGAGCTGCGGAAATGGCAATCATTCCGGGCGATTTAAAGTCGCGGTCAATGATCGTGTGGGCCGAATCAACCAGAATCCAGCCACCGGTTGCCAAAATCACGAACGAGATCAGCAGGGCCGCCAGATTTTCGGCCCGCCCGTGGCCGTAGGGGTGCTCGGCATCGAAGGGCTGGCGTCCCAGCTTGAGCGCCATCATGGTCGCAAAAATGGCGATGAAGTCGCAGGCGCTCTCGATGCCATCGGCAAGTACCGCATCGGAATGCCCCCAGTACCCGGCCGACAGCTTGAAAACCATCAGAAGGGCATTAATCCAGAAACCGATCTTTATGATCCGGTCGGCGCTGTCAAATCGGTCTTCGCGCTTCATGGCATCTCCGCCGGGCGGATATCCTTGATCCGCAGCTGCAGGGTGGTGGTGTTGTTCCAGACGTTCAGTTCGGGGAAAAAGGCCACATCCAGCAGACCATCACTGGCGCGGTCGGCCTGACGGAAGGCGATCCCATCCAGGATCCGGCCGCCGGCCTTCAAGCGCAGCTTGAGATGACCTTCCCCCACGGTGCGCCGATCAAGCACCGTCACGCCCCGCAACAGCAGGGTCGGCTCGGGATTGCCGGCGCCGAACGGCTCCAGCCGTTTCAGGTCATCCACCAGCCCCGGGCTGATATGAGCGGGCATCACCTCGGCATCCAGCGCCAGTGTCGGCGTCAATTCAGCTCCGGCCAGCATCATCTGCGCGGTAGTTTCAAAAGCGGCCGCAAAGGCGGAAATCCGGTCGGCGGCCAGGCCGACCCCGGCGGCATAACGGTGACCGCCAAAACGTTCAAGATGTTCCGAGCTGGCGTCCAGCGCCTCCAGCAGGTGAAAACCGGGAATGCTACGCCCGGAACCCTTGCCGTGCCCGTCATCGTCCAGGGCGATCAGGATCGTCGGACGGTGGTAGCGCTCCACCAGCCGCGAAGCGACGATGCCGACCACCCCTTGATGCCAGGCGGCGGAAGCCAGTACGATGCTGCGCCGGGCGGGATAGGTTCCCTCCCCTTCCACCAACGCAATGGCCTCTTCCAGCATACGCCGTTCGATGGCCTGGCGCTCGGCATTGGCCGCATCCAGCTCTTCCGCAATGGCGTTAGAGTTCAACAGATCGCTCCCCAGCAGCAGTTCGACCCCCGGCACGGCGCTTTCAATCCGGCCGGCCGCATTCAACCTCGGCGCCAGGCGGAAGCCGACCTGCCCGCAGCTGACCTCGCCGGTGATCCCGGCCACCCGCTTCAAGGCTTCAATACCGGGCCGGGGGGAAATCCCCAACTGTTTCAAACCATAATACGCATAAATCCGGTTTTGCCCGATCAGCGGCACCACATCGGCGATCGTACCCAGCGCCACCAGATCAAGCCATTGGCGCAGATCAGGCTCCGGATCCTCCCGAAAGGCACCGGCCTGCCTCAGGCGGCTGCGCAGGGCGATCAGCAGATTGAATGCCACACCGACCCCGGCCAGGGATTTGAACGGATAGGGGCAGTCCGGCTGCAGGGGATTGACAACCGCGCAGGCGTCCGGAAGAAGCTCCCTGGGCGAATGGTGGTCGACGATGATCAGATCGATTCCCGAACAACGGCAGAATTCCGCTTCCGAGACCGAAGTGATGCCGCAGTCCACGGTTACAATCAGGGTGGCCCCGCCATCCGTAATCTGCTGCAGCGCATTTCTGTTCAGCCCGTAACCGTCGTCAAAGCGGTTGGGGATGAAATAGCTGCAGTTCAGGCCGACCCGGCGCAGAAAGGAAACCAGCAGGGCGGTGCCGCTGATGCCGTCCACGTCATAATCGCCATAGATGCAGACCGATTCGCCGCTGTCGAGTGCCCGGCGAAGGCGGTCAACTGCTTTTGCAACCCCTTTCAGCATGAAGGGATCGGGCATGGCGGCCAGGGAGGGATTGAGAAAAGCCTGTCCCTGATCGGACGAGACGATGCCTCGCCCGGCCAGAACGGCAGCGGCCACGGCATGTATCCCGAGCCGGCCGGCCAGTTCCGAAACAACGGACGGATCACAGACTTTCAGTTCCCATCGTTTGAGCATAACAATTCCGGTTTCGGCTTAAAAAAAATCCCCCGGCGGGCGGGGGATGCAATCATCTATTTGGCCGCCGGCGGCATCATGCTTTTGATCTGCATGGCGGTCGGGCTGTTGGGATCCAGCGCCAGATATTTGTTCCAGTAAACCGCCGCTTTGTCGGGCTGCTTCAGATCGACAGAATAGACGATGCCGGCATTGAAAAGACTCTGCAGATGGCTCGGGTCGAGCTGGCTGGCCTTTTCAAAGTTGGCCAGGGCCTTGTCGTACCAGCCGACTTTCCGGAACATGACCCCCTGGTCGGTCAGAACATTGGGGTTGTTGGGATTGAGTTCCAGCGCCTTGCCATAGGCGTTGATCGATTTCTGGGTCTGCTCGGTGTCGAAATAGTCATTACCCAGGGAGATCCAGGCGTTCAGGTTTTTGGGTTCCTGGGCCACAATCTTCTCGGCCTGGGCGATACGCTGGGTGTAATCAGTCGGGGAACCGGCACCGGACGGGATCGGGGCAGCCGCCTGCTGGCTTTTTCCGGCAGTGCTGATGCTGAAAACCAGGTAGCCCCCCAGAAGTCCCACAATCAAGGCGACTACCGCTATTAACAATGATTCATGCTTCACTTGACACCTCCGTATGTGGATGTTGGGCTGATCAGGCCTTGGCGCCTGCGCTTGATTTGGCCAGGGCGCGGTCTTCCAGAAGAACAACGATCGGGCTGGCGACAAACACCGATGAATAGGTGGCCACACCGATCCCGATCAGCAGGGCCAGCGAAAAATCATGGATGACTTCCCCGCCGAACAGGAACAGGGACAGGGCGGCCAGAAAAGTTGTCACCGAGGTAATAATGGTGCGGGACAGTACTTCGTTGATGCTGCCGTTGAAGATAGAATGCAAGGAACCCTTGAGGTTTTTGTGCAGGTTTTCCCGGATACGGTCGAAAATAACCACCGTATCGGTCAGGGAATACCCGGCAATCGTCAGCACCGCCGTGATAAAGAGCAGGTTGATCTCTTTGTTGAGCAGGTAGAAGATTGCCACCATTGCCAGGACATCATGCAGCGTGGAAAGCGTGGCGCCGATGCCGAATTTGAAATCAAAGCGCCAGGCGATATACAGAATGATCCCCAGCAGTGAAATCGCAACCGCGATCAGGGTATCCTTGCGCAGCTTGTCGCCGATGGAGGGGCCGATCTCGGTGGAGCTCTCCACGGTAAAGGGATTGCCGGCAAACTCTTTTTTGAAAGCTTCCTGAACCATCTCGGACGGCTTGCCGACGGCGGCTCCGGCCATCTTGACCAGCAGCATGTTGCCGTCCTTGATTTCCTGCAGGTCGGCTTTGGCTATGCCATGCTTGTGCAGCGCGGCGCGGGCGTCGCCAATCGCAAAGGGCTGGCTGAACTTGAGCTGCATGGCGGTGCCGCCCGAAAAGTCGATCCCCATGTTGGCGGCGCCGCGACCGATCTGGATGATGCCGATGATGCCGATTATCGAGATGATGGCTGATATGACAAAGGAGATGTTGCGCTTGCCGATAAAATCTATGTTGGTTTTGCCAAGAATTTCCATGAACGATGTTCCCCCTATATGCTCATTGTTTTGGCTGTTCCCTTGTGCATCAACGTGTCAAAGATAACCTTGGTGCCGACCAGCGCAGTGAACAGGTTGATGATGACACCCAGACTGAGCGATACCGCAAAGCCCTTGACCGGCCCGGTGCCGAACTGGAACAGAACGGCGGCGGTTATCAGGGTGGTGACGTGCGAGTCCACGATCGTCAGGAAAGCCTTGTCATAACCGGCGTCCAGGGCCGCCTTGGGTGTTTTGCCCAGTTTCAGCTCTTCGCGGATACGCTCGAAAATAATCACGTTGGAGTCAACCGACATACCGACCAGCAGCACGATGGCGGCGATGCCGGGCAGCGTCAGGGTGGCGCCCAGTGCCGCCAGGGCCCCCATCAGGTACAGAATGTTCAGAACCATACCCAGATCGGCGATCAAACCGGCAAGTTTGTAGTAAACCGCCATGAAGGCAACCACCAGCAGAACCCCGATCAGGCCGGCGTACAACCCTTTATTGATCGAATCCTGACCCAGGGAAGGGCCGACGGTTACGTTCTGGATGATCTTGACCGGAGCCGGCAGCGCCCCGGCCCGCAGCACGATGGCCAGGTCGGCGGCGCTCTTCTCGGTGAAACTGCCGGAGATCTGGGCGCTGCCGCCCGAGATGCGTTCGCGGATGACCGGGGCGGAATGGATGTTGTTATCCAGGACGATCGCAAAACGCTTGCCCACATTGGCGGCCGTGACCTGATCGAAGAGCTTGGCTCCCAGATTGTTGAACTCGATCCCGACATAGGGCTGGTTGAACTGGGAGTCGATCCTGACCTGGGCGTCGGTCAGCAGATCGCCGGTGATCATGGATTTTTTCTGAACCACGATCGGAATTTCCGTCACGGCGCCGGTGGCCGGATCGGTGGTTTTTTCCTTCAGCAGTTCGGCATCGTCCGGAATGGTTCCCGAGCTGGGCGAAATGTCTTCACGCACCATCTTGAATTCCAGCCGGGCGGTGCGGCCGATCAGTTCGATGGCGCGCTGGGGATCCTTGATGCCCGGCAGCTGCACAACGATATGATTGATACCTTCGCGCTGGATGGTCGGCTCGGAAACACCGAACTGGTCGATGCGGTTGCGGATCGTTTCCAGAGCCTGCTGAACGGCCTTATCCTTGCGGTCCTGGGCGTCCTTTGCGTTCATGCTCAGGGTAAAGGCCACAAAACCGCCTTCGTCGAAGGTCGGGCTCTGCTCATAGGAGGGGTACTTGTCCTTGATCAGTTTCTGGACGGCTTCAGCGGTCCCCTTCTCGTACAAAAGCAGGGAGACCTTGTCGGATCCGCTACGGGCTATGCGTTTGAAATGGAGATTCTTGCTGGTGAGCGTGTCTTCCAGATCGGTGGCGACCAGATCCAGCGAACCTTCAACCGCTTTCTGGGTTTCAACCTCCATCACCAGATGCGTGCCCCCCTGCAGGTCAAGTCCGAGATGGATCTTGTCCTGGGGAAACAGCCCCCCCCACCAACCGGGCAGTTTGGACACCAGGGTCGGAGTCAGAAACAGAAATGACAGCAGTACGAAAATGCCTATCAGGCTAAAACGCCAGCCGGTTCCTTTTGGCATACGGATCTATTCTCCCTTCCTGAAATAACTATCTAGTCTTTCTTGATTGCGGCGATGTAACTCTTGGTGATCTTGATGTTGACATTGTTGGCAATCTCAAGCGTGACAAGGTTCTGGGTGTCGTCAACAGCGGTCACCTTGCCATGCACTCCGCCGGCGGTGATGACGTTGTCACCCTTCTTCATGGCGTCCAGCAGCGCTTTGTGCTCCTTGGCCTTCTTCTGCTGCGGACGGATCAGCAGAAAATAAAAGATCGCAAACATGAATACCAGCGGAATAATCTGCTGAAACGCGGCCATTCCGCCACCAGCCTGACCTGCTGCCCCACCGGCGGGGGCCGACATCGCGAAAGCTAATCCAATCATTTAAACATCCTCCTTCATCTCTCTGTTTTTAGTGCTGTTTATAAACTGCCTGCGAAACTCGTCAAAACGGTTTTCCCTGATCGCCTGCCGGGCCTGACGCATGAGGTCCAGGTAGTAATGCAGGTTGTGGTGCGTGTTCAGCTGCGACGCCAGAATCTCTCCGGCACGGTACAGATGCCGCAGATAAGCCCGGGAATAATTGCGGCAGACCATGCAGCTGCAGGCCGGATCCAGCGGGCCGTCATCGTCCTCATACATTTTGGCTTTAATGTTGATCCGTCCCTGACTGCTGAAGAGCATACCGTTACGCGCATTTCTGGTCGGCATGACGCAATCGAACATATCGTAACCGTGCCAGACCGCTTCAATCAGGTCCTCGGGAGCGCCGATCCCCATGATATAGCGCGGTGATTCCTGCGGCAACAGCGGTGCACAGCACTCCATCACGCCATACATCTGCTCTTTTTCCTCGCCGACCGACAACCCTCCCAGGGCGTAGCCGTCAAAACCGATCGAGCAGATATCGTGTATGCTGCGGGCCCGCAGATCATAATGCATGCCCCCCTGGATAATCCCGAAAAGCTGCTGCCCTTCGCGGCCGTGCGCGTCCTTGCAGCGCCGGGCCCAGCGGGCAGTCAGCTCCAGAGAACGGCTGACATACTCGTATTCGGCCGTGGCGGGCGGGCATTCGTCGAAGCACATGATGATGTCGGCCCCCAGCGCTTCCTGGATCTGGATCGCCAGCTCCGGCGTCAGCATGTGGCGGGAACCGTCAATATGCGACTGGAAACGGACCCCCTCTTCACTTATCTTGCGCAGCTCACCCAGACTGAAAACCTGAAAACCGCCGCTGTCGGTCAGAATCGGACGATCCCAGTTCATGAAGCGGTGCAGCCCCCCCATCCGCTCCACCAGCTTATGCCCGGGACGCAGATACAGATGATAGGTGTTGGACAGTATGATCTGGGCGTTGACGGCCCGCAGATCCTCGGGAGTCATGGCCTTGACGGTGGCATTGGTGCCGACCGGCATGAAGATCGGCGTCTCGATGACACCATGGGGAGTTTCCAGAGAACCAAGGCGCGCACTGCACGAAGCATCGCGGTGAATTACGGAAAACGTACCTGACACAGAACCTCTCAATAAATCAACATGGCGTCGCCGTAACTGTAAAACCTGAAACCGCGCGCAACAGCCGTCCGATAGGCATGCAGCGTAAGCTCTTTCCCGGCAAAGGCCGATACCAGCATCAGCAGAGTCGATTCGGGCAGATGAAAGTTGGTTATCAAGGCGTCCACGACCTTGAAGCGGTAACCGGGATAGATGAATATATCGGCTTCTCCGGCCCCGGCCGATACGTTCCCGCCGGGCAACGCGCAATATTCAAGAGTTCGGGCGGTCGTCGTCCCGACCGCGACCACTCTGCCGCCCCGGGATTTCGTGCGCTGGATGGCGGCCGCGGTTTCCGGGGGGAACCGGTACAGCTCTTTATGGATCCGATGATCCTCCACACGCTCGACCCGCAGCGGCTGAAAGGTTCCCAGTCCGGTATGCAGCGTCAGAAAGGCGGTTTCAATACCCGCCTCGGCCAGACGGGCAAGCAGTTCGGGCGTAAAATGCAGACCGGCTGTGGGGGCCGCCACGGCACCCGGATTACGGGCCACGACGGTCTGGTAACGCTCCCGGTCGGCGCTGCAATCTTCCCTCTGCAGATAGGGGGGCAGCGGTATGTGCCCTTCCCGTTCAAGCCAGCCGTCAAAAGGCTCCGACCCGCTGAATTCCACCAGCCAGTTTTCAGTGCCGCTGCGGGACAGCACCACGGCCGTCATGTCCGGCCCGAGCAGAATCTGCTGTCCGGGGTGAAATTTTTTTGAGGGGCGCAGCAGGCATTCCCAGCGATCGCCCCCGGCGCTGCGGCGCAGCAGAAATATCTCGACCCTGCCGCCGGTCGGCCTGACCCCGAACAAACGAGCCGGAATGACCCGGGTGTCGTTCATCACCAGCAGATCACCGGCACACAGATGATCGGTGACGGCTTTGAAAGTACACTCGCTGATCGCCTCGTCCCTGCGGTTCAGAACCATCAGCCGTGAAGCGTCCCGCTCCGGAACCGGGTGCTGCGCGATCAGCTCCTGCGGCAGTTCATAGGAAAATTCTTTTACAAGCATAGGTACGGTTTTCTAGCTGACGTCGGAATATTTTTCCAGTTTTGTGCCGGGGTAATAGTACGACAGTATCTCGTGGTAATCAAACCCCTCCAGAGAGCGCTGCTTGGCGCCCCATTGGCAAAGACCGACCCCATGTCCGTTGCCGGTGCCCGAAAAACTGGCTTCACCTTTTGCAACCTGTACGCTGAAGCGGGTGCTTTTGATGACACCATAGCCGACCGCTTTGCGGAACTGGTCGCCGTTCAGGGAGAGCCCCCCCTTTGCCGCCACCAGCACGACCTGCTTGAGCCGGCCGCGTGAATTCTGCGACCCGGGCTTGACATCCGACAATCCTGAAATCTTGTGTCCGGCAGCCTGCAAACGGTCCTCAAGCACGCTTAACGGCAGCTTCTGCTCCCAGGCGACAGCCGCTGTAGAGTTCAGGCAGTACTGGCAGTCGACACCTTTCAGGTAGGGCAGCCGGGCGCCCCACACATTTTCGGACGCTTCGGTTCTGCCGCCGCAGGAGGAGTGGTAAAAGGCCTGGATAACAGAGTTGTCGTACGTCAGCACCTCTCCCTCGGTTTCCGAAACGGCGCGGCGAGCCCGACTGTCTTCAATCTGCGAGCCGTCATAGACCTGATCGATAACCGATGATTCAAGATGATACAGAGCGCCGCTGCGAGCGGCCTTGCGATTGAGCGCATAGGTTCTGGCTATAACGGCCTGGGCTTTGACCGATTCGATCGGCCAGGCCGACGAAATTTCACAATTGATCAGGCCGACCAGATAATCCTCAAGCGCCAGCTGATTTACGACCAGAATTCCATTGCCGTTTTTTGATAACTCGGCCAGACCGCGGTAGGGCTTATTGTTCACCAGAACCGCAGACGATGAAGCAAACACCAGGCGCTGAAACGGTCTGCCGTTCACCAGCAATCCATCTTTAGCGGCCTTGACAGTCACCGGCAGTTCCAGATCCAGCGGCAGGCCGGAGTCGGAAGTCACCAGCAGGCCATCTCCGGCGATCGTCACTTCTTGAGCTGCCTTGACGATAGCGATCCGGATCGTCTCATCCAGCAGCGCGGCATCCGTTCTGCCTGAACCGGGCCACAGCCAGAGTGCCGGCGCCAGCAGCAGAAAAAGGATTATGAAAACTATTCTTGGTAACCGCAAAACCCGGAGATAGAACCACATAAAGAACCTTTGTGTCAATTTTTTTGATGAGCGGGAAGCGCTGTCTGACCAAAACGAAGCGGCCTGACGTGGATATTGGCATACATAGTGAAAAGTGTCACCTAAAACCGGATTTTTTCCATGATTACGCCTAAAAACGTTCAATATTAATTACTGACCAGTGGTCGAATATCAGAGGCACTGTTTTTTAACTCTGTAGTTAAGCTCATATTTATCCGGAGCTCTCACATCAGATTCCGTATACGGCACTCGACAGACGTACTTTATTTTTATCGTCAAATGGCCGCACACCTGCGGCAAATGACTATTTGTTTATTTTACTGCTCGTGATCCTGAAAGTTATTATGCCTCTCAATTCACTCAAAATAAAGATTGTCAGCCTGGTCGCCGTGATCGTGATCGCTGTCATATCCTTAACCGCCTGGAGTCATTATAACGGCCAGAAACTGCTGATTGTGCACCTGATCGAAAAAAGCTCCCTGGCGTTGATTGAAAGCGTCGTCGCCAACATTCAGAGTGAAATGAAGGCCGGTCATACAACCGATCTGGGTACGATCCTGACAAAGATCAAAAAACAGGATTATATCAAATCGGTCAGAATCGTTGATGACAATGGGGTCATACTGCATTCCGCCGACCACAAGGAAACCGGCTATCAAATTTCCGACACGGGAAGGCAGCGACTGGCGAGCTCCAGCAAGGAGCATTTTTATTTTTCCAGCAACAACGAATTCGATTCATACACAAAAATCGCCAATGCCCCGGATTGCCACGCCTGTCACGATTCCAGAAAAGCCTTCATCGCCGCCATTGAAACCAGAATCGCACTCCCCGAGCTGAACGCTTACATCAACCAGGAAAAGAAAAAATCCATCGTCTCATCCGCAATCATGGTTGTCCTGATTATCGGAGCCCTGTTACTGTTTCTGGTGATCTACGTGGATCGGCCGATCCATCACCTGATCAGCTCCATGCAGCAGATTGAACAGGGCAACTTCGATGTCAACAGCAGCATCAGCAGCTCGAATGAAATGCACCTGCTGGCCTCCAATTTCAACCTGATGGCCACCAAGCTCAAAGAACTGATGAACACGACCATCATGAACGAGCGCGAACTGGCCAGGGCGGAAGAAAAGCTTTCCCATCACCACGACACCCACCTGATGAATCTGAAGCTGGAAGAGCAGCTGACCGAGATAGAGAATCTGAACCTGTCGCTGGAAGAGCGGATCGAAGAGGTTGAAAAAGCCAACTACACGATCGCCGACCTGGCGGCCGAGCTTGAGCAGAAGAACCGTAATCTTGAACACGCGGTGGAACATCTTTCCTCGATCTACAAAATCGGCCTGGCGATCAACTCCACCATGGATATCGACCGGCTTTTCAATCTGATCGTGCGCACGACCATCACCACCCTGAACGCCAAGATCGGCTATATCATACTGTATGACAAGCATCATCAGCGGCTGAATGTCACCAACCTGATCGGCGGCGGCAAGCTGATCGCGCCCCAGAAATCGATTCCGATGAAAGACACCAGCGTTTCGAGCTGGGTTATCCGCAACCGCAAACCGCTGCTGATAGCCGACATAAACCAGACCCCCCAGTTCGACCGTTTCAGCGACCTGGGCTACGAGCGCAAGTCGCTGATCTGCGTCCCCTTGACGGTCAAGGATGAAATCATCGGTACCATCAGCGTCGTCAACAAGGTCGACAACTCCCAGTTTTATTCCGACGAACTGGAGATGCTGACGACGATTGCCGCCCAGGCGGCCATCGCGATCAAGAACGCAACCCTGTATGAGGAGCAGCAGCAGACCTATCTCAACACCATCCAGGCCCTGGTGTCCGCCATCGAAGCCAGCGACAGCTACACCAAGGGGCATTCCGAAAGGGTCACCCGTTACAGCATTGAAATCGGCCGCCGACTGGGATTGCCGAGCGACCGGCTGCAGATTCTTGAACGGGCCGCCATTCTGCACGATATCGGCAAAATCGGCATCGACTTGAGCCTGCTGCACAAGGAAGGCAAGCTCTCCTCCAGCGATATTCACGAACTGCAGCAGCATCCCGTCATCGGCATGAAAATTCTTGAGCCGATCGAATTTTTACTTGACGTCCGCACCTGCATCGGTCAGCATCACGAGCGTTATGACGGCCTGGGGTATCCCAATCGGCTGAAAAGCAGCGAGCTGCTGCTGGAGTCCCGGATTCTCTCCGTAGCCGATGCTTTTGACGCCATGACCTCCAACCGCCCCTACCGCAAGGCGCTGCCGTTGGAGACGGCGATCTCCGAACTGTCGGAAAACTCCGGGACCCAATTCGATCCCGCCATCGTGGATGTATTCACCGCCGTGCTGGAGGAAGAAGGAACTTTTTTCCAGCCACGCATGGCCGCCGCACGGCAGCAGGAGTACGGTTCCGCAGCGCTTCTCTGAAATCCTCTGACCTCCGCAAGCGAGAATATTCATTTGTCCAGCCTGTTATCAATCAAAGAGCTGCAGATTTCCTTTCCCTCCCGGCAAGGACCGCTGTACGCTGTCCGCGGCGTCAGTCTGGCGCTGGAGAAGGGATCCGTACTGGCGCTGGTGGGAGAATCCGGTTCGGGCAAGTCCATGACGGCACTGGCGATCATGGGCCTGCTGCCACAGCCCGGCGCCATCACCGGCGGCCGGATAGTTTTTGACGGCCAGGACCTGACCTCCCTTTCGGAAGAGCGTCTGCGCGGCATCCGCGGACGCAGCCTCGCCATGGTGTTTCAGGAGCCGATGACCTCGCTCAATCCGGTTCTGCGGATCGGCGATCAGCTGACGGAACCGCTGCTGCTGCATTCCAAAATGACGCGCCAAGCCGCTTTTGATCGGGCGGCGCACCTGTTGTGCAGTGTCGGCATCCCTTCGGCCGGCGACCGCCTGCGGGACTATCCGCATCAGTTGAGCGGCGGCATGCGCCAAAGGGTGATGATAGCCATGGCGCTGGCCTGCGACCCGCTGCTGCTGATCGCCGATGAGCCGACCACGGCCCTGGATGTCACCATTCAGGCCCAGATCCTGGAACTGCTGGATCAGCAGAGAATATCCTCCGGTCTGGCGCTGCTGCTGATCACCCATGATCTGGGGATCGTGGCCGAGCGCTCGGACCACACCGCGGTCATGTACGCCGGCCAGATCGTCGAATCGGCCCCCACGAAGATGTTGTTATCCAACCCGCTCCACCCCTACACCCGGGCTCTGCTGGCATCTCTGCCGCAATACGCCGAACCGGGCAAGCCGTTGCCTACGCTGTCCGGCGGGCTGAGCCAGAAAGCGGGTGCGCTTCAGGGATGCAGCTTTGCCGACCGCTGCCCGCTGGCGTTTCAGGAGTGCCGCACCGGATCCCAGAACCTATGCGAGCTTGCTCCCTCGCATTTTGTGCGCTGCCGGAAAACCTTATGAATGATTCCGCCATCCTGACCGGAACCGATCTGGTTAAAAAATTCAGGACCTCGACCCGGCAGGCCAGCGACAACCTGCTGACCGCCCTGGACTCCGTCAGCCTGGAGCTGCAACGGGGGGAAACCCTGGGGATCGCCGGAGAATCGGGCTGCGGCAAATCGACGCTCGCAAAAGTCATGGCCGGCCTGTTGGCGCCCGACCAGGGGATCGTGCGCTACAAGCAGACTCCGCTGACTGACATGGACCGGCAGCAGCTGCACTTCCGCCGTTCGACCCAGATGATATTTCAGGATCCGTTTTCGTCCTTGAATCCCCGCATGCGCATCGGCGACAGCATCGCCGAACCGCTCCTGATAGCCGGCCGGCCGACTGCCGAGCTGCGCCGGGAGACGGCCCGCATCATGGCGGCGGTCGGGCTTGACGAGGATGCCATGGATCGTTTCCCGGATGAATTTTCCGGGGGTCAGCGCCAACGCATCGGCATCGCCCGCGCTCTGGCGGCCGGGCCCGAGATAATAATCGCCGACGAACCGGTCTCTTCGCTGGATATTTCCATCCAGGCCCAGATCATCAATCTGCTGCTGCAGATGAAGGGCGACTTCAAGCTGTCGATGATGATCATCTCCCACAACCTGATGGTTCTGCGCCATGTCTGCGACCGCATCGCAATCATGTATCTGGGGGCCGTGGTCGAACTGGCCCCGGCCGGCGCTCTTTTTCAGCGCTGCCGCCATCCCTATACGGAAGCGCTGATGGCCGCCATTCCCGGCTTCAAGACCCTCGGGCATTCCGCCGCGCCCGTCCTGAACGACGATGTCCCTTCGGCGCTCAGGATTCCATCCGGCTGCCGCTTCCATCCCCGCTGCCGCTACGCCGAGGCGATCTGCCGCCGGGAGTCGCCCGCTCCGGTCGAATACGCGCCCGGCCAGACAGCAGCCTGTCATTTCAGCAGACAGATTTTCGGCTGATCCCATCCGCCCGTCAGCAGGCGGCAGTATTTTAATTTTCCGTTGACTCACAACAAATCCATATATATGATATTCAAAAAAATGGCGGAGTAACCACCCATGGAATTTGACAAAAGCAAGGAATTCAAGGCCGAATCAGAGGTGCTGAAAGTTTTGGGACACCCGGTTCGGCTGAAGATTGTGGCCGGTCTCTGCACGCGGGAATGCAACGTCAAGCATATCTGGGAATGCCTGGGACTGCCGCAGGCAACGGTTTCCCAGCACCTGGCGCTGCTGAAGAACAAGGGCATCATCGAAGGGAAGCGTGAAGGGGTGGAAGTCCATTACAGCGTCATCAATCCGCTGGCCAAAAGAATTATCGAATCTTTATGACCCCGAAAGCACGGCCTGCAGGTACAGAACCTTGTAGGTGACCGGTATTTTACCGTTTTCTCCGTAGTATTCCCGATAGCGGCGGGAAGCTTCATTCAGAATCCCCCGCCATCCCAGACCGCCGCCCCCCCCCGCGACAGTCCCGGCGCCGATGCTCCTGATCGAACGCAGCAGGGATTGAAGGTCGTCGTACCAGTCGGTTTCACTCTCGCAGGTCAGCACAATCTTCTCAAAATCCATCCCGGCCAGGATACTCTTCAGACCAGCGATACTCTGGAAACTGTGCAGACGGGCGCCATGCCGGCTCTGTTCCTGTCCGCGTGCTTCCAGCGCCTCGCAAAAACAGCGCTGCAGTTCAGCGAGCGTCCCTTCGCAGAAAAAAGCCACCTCCAGTGTGCCGCCCGGTTTCAGCACCCGGCGCATTTCATGCAGGGCCCGCTCCAGATTCGCCACCCACTGCAGTGCCGAGGTAGATACCACCAGGTCAAATACTCCGTCCGCAAAGGGGAGATTTTCGGCGGCCGCGTTGACAATCAGGGCGCCCTGCCCCAGCTTCTCGGATGTGCGCTGGCACATGTTGTAGGCCAGATCAACGCCGCACAGGGTTGCTGCCGGGTAGATCGAATGCAGCCTGGCCAGCAGGGAACCGGTGCCTGCTCCGACATCGAGAATCCTGCCCGGCGACTCCCCCGCTCCTGCCCGGATTTGCCGGATCAGGTTGGCGACGACTCGCTTCTGCACCAAGATATTCTGATCATATTCCGAAGCCTGCTGATGAAATGCTGCGGCGATCTTCCTGCTATCAGGTACTGCGTTCACGGATACTCCCGATAAATGAGATAATTTCACGGTTGAATTGTTCTGGTCTGGTCAGGAAGGGAGCGTGCCCGCAGCCGCTAAAAACCGTGCAGCGGGCAGATTTCAGCTCTTCAGCCAGGTATTGTGATGCCTGCGGCAGACAGATCGGGTCGCGATCTCCGTGCAGCAGCAGCGTCGGCAGATGAATTCCGGCCAGCTGCGGGCGCATATCGGCGCTGGCCAGCGCATCCAGCGCTTCAATCGCCAGCGCAGTTTCGGGCGGAACCACGGCCGACAGGATTTCCGCCACCCGCTCGGACTGAGCAGCGGTTTCAATTTCCCCTGCAGCAAACATGCGGGCATGGAAACCATTCAGGGCGCGTTCCCGGTTGCGCTGCACTTTGAGGCGCATCCCGGCTGCTTCTGCCGGCGTCAAGCCAAAGGGGTAATCGGGCCTGGCCGTAAAACAGGGGGTCGCGGAAACCAGCACCAGGCCGGACAATCGTCCAACCAGATCATTGCAGGCCTGCAGTGCGACCTGGGCCCCCATCGACCAGCCGAGCAGGATCGCATCCTCGCAATCCAGAGAGTGCAGCAGATCGCACAGGTCGGCAGCCATGGACTGAAAGTCGCAGCGCCCGGCCACGGGCCGGGAGGAGCCATGCCCCCGCAGATCGGGCGCGATCAGGCGGAAGGAAGCGGCCAGCCCGTCAAACTGCCCCTGCCAGACCGCGGAAGACATGCACCAGCCATGCAGAAGAACCAGTGGAGTCCCGCAGCCGGCTTCCCGGTACCATAGCCGCTCACCGGCACGATTTTGAAACCAGGCCATTACAGGACACCCAGACGGCGGCCGACGTTCTCAATCCGCTCAAGGGCCCTGTTCAGGTCATCAGGATCGTGCGTGGCCATGACCGTGAAACGGATCCGTCCCAACCCGGCCGGCACGGTCGGCGGGCGGATTCCCTGGGCGAAGAGTCCTTCGGCCAGCAGCGCCTCGGAAAAACGCATCGTGGTTTCGGATTGGCCGGTGATCAGCGGGATGATCTGGGTTGCACCGTCCGGAATGGTAAAACCGGCCTGAATCAGACCACTGCGGAACAAGTGCGCGTTACGGTGCAGTCGTTCCCGCAGGGCATCCCCTTCGGCCGACTGCACCAGCTTGACCGCCGCCAGGGAAGCCCCCAGAACCGCCGGGGGGAGCGAAGTCGAAAAGATGAAGCTGCGGCAGCGGTTGACCAGCAGCTCCCTGATTTCGTCCGAAACACCCGCATAGGCGCCAAAACTGCCCAGGGCCTTGCCGAAAGTCCCCATCTTGATATCCACATGGCCGGAAACGCCCAGCAGGTCGGCGCTGCCCCGGCCGCAGCGCCCCAGCACCCCACTGCCATGGGCATCGTCAATCATCAAAAGCGCACCGTGCTGGCGCTTGAGCTCCGCCAGCTGCGCCAGCGGCGCCAGATCGCCGTCCATGCTGAAGACGCCGTCACTGACGATCAGCGTCCGCCCCGATCCGCACTCTTTCTCCATCAAGCGCGCCAGCTGCTGATGATCGTTGTGGGGATAGCGCACCAGGCGCGCTCCGGAGAGCAGGATTCCATCCACGATGCTGGCATGATTGAGCCGATCCGAAAAAACAACGTCGCCCCGCCCGACCAGCGCCGGGATTATACCGGTGTTGGCGGCATGGCCGCTGTTGAAAACCAGGGCTGCCGGACTGCCTTTAAAAGCGGCCACGGCTCGCTCCAGCTCTTCATGCAGCTCCATCGTGCCGGAAACCAGCCGCGAGGCCCCGCTGGACGTCCCAAAGCGCTCAACCGCCCGCAGGGAGGCTTCCGCCAGGGCAGGATGCTCGGCCAGTCCCAGGTAGTTGTTGGAACAGAGCAGCAGCAGTTCCCGACCGCCATGCCCGATCCGGGCGGACTGGCGGCCGCTGATCAGGCGCGTGCTGCGGTAAAGATCCCGGCGCCTGATCTGTTCAAGTTCATCCTGTATGGTTCTACTCACGTTCAGCTCCCGATGGTCAACCCTGAACCACAACTAAGGTTGACAAGCCACTCAAAAAAAACTACCGCTCCAGCGGCAGCGAAATCGTAAAAACCGTGCCGTCTTCCGGAGTGCTTCTGAAATAGACTCTCCCCTTCAGATAGCGCTCTCCAAACAGCTTCATGCTGTAGGTGCCGACACCGCGCCCCAAGCTGGATTTGGTGCTGAAGGAGCGCATGAACAGCTGCAGCTGGACGTCACGCGGCATGACTCCCTGATTGTGGACATTGATGTGCACTTCCGCATCGCTGGTCGTGGCATAGATCGTAACCATGCCCCCCATGGGGGTCGCCTCCAGGGCGTTGATGACCATGTTACCCACAATCCGACGCAGCACGGGGCTGTCGGTCTGGAGCGTGCAGTCCGGCACTTCCGCCAGCACCAGCTCCCGGCCGGGGGTCCTGTCATGGTGGCGGTACAGCTTGAGAACCTCCTCCAGCAACTCACGCAGGACAACCGGCGCGATCTGGGGCTGGTATTCGCCCCGTTCCGCCATCAGCAGTTTGCGCTGGTGGTGAATCTCCTCCACCAGATTGCCGGACAGCTCCACCAGCCAGTGTTTATATTCATCCGCGGCCTGGGACGAGATATTTTCCTGTTCCGCCAGCAGACTTGCCAGGCCGTGGATGCCGCCGGCCGTGTTCAGCACGTCGTGAAAAAAAGTTCGCTCCAGCACATCCCGCCGTTTTTCGCCGCTGATATCCTGAAGCGCAAAAACGGTGAACGACTCTCCCCGGATAACGATCGGGGTGGCGGTGGCCTTCAGATCAATGACACTCTGCTCGCTGCCCCGAAAGGTGACGTGGCATTCCCGGACAGCCTGCAGGGCGCTGTGCTGACTCTCCAGAATCGCCAGTACGGCGCCGCAGACCGAACAATGCTCGCCGGTGCCGCAGCCGCCGGGCGTATCACAGGAATGGGCGCAGTTAAGCGCCTCACCCGGGCGACGCCCGAGCAACTCGGTTGGAACGGAAGTCCCGGTCACCGTCAGCATGGCCGGATTGACCGCCACGATCTGCCGCTGCCGGTTGATCAGCATGACGTAACCGGGCATGGCCTGCATCAGGCTGTCCAGCAACTCGTCCAGACTGATGGCGCTGACCTGGCGTTCCAGTTCCTGGGGAGTGGCGCGCTCGGCCGGCGCAAATTCGGTGTACAGCAGTTCGCTTCCCGGATCGTTCATGGATGTTTCCCCTACAGACAGGCCGTCTGACCCTGTGCGGCAAGTTGTTCGACGATTTTCTTGACGTCCTGACAGCGTTCCCGGTCACAGACCAGCAGGGCATCCGGGGTCGAGACGATCACGACGTTGCGCATCCCCAGCGTGGCGACGGTTCTGCCGTCGGCGTAAATCAGGCAGTCGGAGGAATCGATAGCGATGTGGCCGGCGGCATTGATGCACACGCTACCGTGAGTGTCCGGCTGCACCACTTCCGGCAGAGCGCTCCAGCTGCCCACATCGCTCCACCCCATTTCGACCGGTATGACCTGCACCTGGGACGATTTCTCCATCACGCCGTAATCAATGGAAACGCTCTCCAGCTGTTGGTAAATTTCCTTGATCTGACCTTCCAGGTCCGACAGGGCCCAGACATCGTCATTGAAGGAGATCTTCATCAGGGAAGCGTGCAGAGCCGGAAGATGACTGCCTATCTCGTTTAAGATCACATCGGCGCGCCAGATGAACATGCCGCTGTTCCAGAAGTAATTACCCTCGTCCAGATAACGGAGCGCCTCGGCCAGGGGCGGTTTCTCGACAAATCTCCGCACCGGAAAGGGCCCTTCGCCGCGCAGATCCAAATCGGCCTCGATATAGCCGTAGCCGGTTTCGGGGCGCGACGGCAAGATGCCGAGCGTCACCAGGTATCCGTTTTGAGCGGCATGGGCGCCGGTCAGCAGGGTGGCGCGCAACGCCTCTTCATCCCGGATGTAGTGATCGGCCGGCAGAACCGCCATGATTCCCGAAGGATCGTGGGCGGCTATGATGGCGGCCGCCAGACCGATGGCAGGAGCGGTGTTGCGGGCGGCCGATTCGGCAATCACATCGATCGGCACACTGCGGTAGCCCTGCAGCTGACGGGTGGTTTCTTCGGCCTGCAGCGCGTTGGTGACCACCAGAATCCGTTTCGGCTTGAGCGGCAGCACCCGCTCGACCGTCCGCTGCAGCATGCTCCGGTCGCCGGTGAGCGCTATGAGCTGTTTGGGGCGGGTGGTGCGGGAAAGCGGCCAGAAGCGGGTGCCGGAACCACCGGCCAGAATGACGATATACACGGTTACTCCCCCTTATTTGTATTGGATGCGGCCGATGAAGTCAGCCACTTCCCGTCCCAGATCATTGATCGTTGCGGTCGTATCGACCACGTCCCACAGGGTCTGGCGGAAGTAGGCCACCTCCTGCCCGCTGGCGCCGTCCAGCAGGGTGACGGTCACCGAGATTCTGAAACGCCCCAGGCGGGTGAAGCGCCCGCTGACGACCAGTGTGGCCGCATCCGGCTGCCCCTCCCGCGCCACGCTCTGGTACAGGCGGCGGGCTTTGACGTAGCGTTCGATATGCCCGGACAGTTCGGCCGGAATCTGTACGAAACGATTTTCGCGCTGACCGCTTGCCCCATCCGGCAGATCGCTGTACAGCTCCCGTTTCAGTTCGAAATCACGAATGATCAGCGTTTTGTAGGTGTACATCGGCTTGGGATTGGTAACCACCTCTTCATCGATGATCGTGGTGGAGGTCGCGCCGCAGGCCGAAAGAGCGATCAAAAGCAGAAGAGCGCAGAACAGCCGCAGCGTCAGGGCGGCAGGTCTGAATTCAGACGGCATCAGGTTGACCGCAGCGCTGGTAGTCGTCGTCAAAACGGATGATGTCATCCTCACCCAGATACTCCCCGCTCTGCACCTCGATAATCACCAGCGGGATTTTGCCCGGATTTTCGAGTCGATGATTCTGGCCGATCGGTATGAAGGTCGATTCGTTGACATTGACGGTCAGCTGCTCAGCGCCGCAGGTCACCAGGGCGGTCCCGGACACGACGATCCAGTGTTCGCTGCGATGGTGGTGCTTCTGCAGCGACAGGCGCTGGCCGGGCAGCACCTCGATCCGTTTGATTTTGTAACTGCTGTTCTCGTCGAGCACCGTATAGGTGCCCCAGGGGCGTTCGCCTCGTTCCATGTTCAGATTCCTTTTCCCGATTGTCCGGCGGCGCGCAGCCGCAGGTATTCCCGCAGGGCGGATCGCCAGGGTTGCGGCTCGAAACCGCTCTCGGCAATCAGCTTGCCGCACTCCAGGGTCGAATAAAGCGGCCGCCGGGCCGGGCGGTTCAGCTCTGCGGTCGTCATCGGCGCCACGCTGACCTTAAGGCCGGCCTCTTCGAAAATCGCCCGGGCAAAATCGTTCCAGGAGCAGAACTCCCGGTTGGCGGCGTGGTAGATGCCGCGGCAGCCGTTATCCACCAGTGCGATAATGGCCCGGGCCAGATCCACCGTCCAGGTCGGCGAGCCGATCTGGTCGTTCACGACGGTCACGCTGTCCTTTTCAGAGCCCAGCCGCAGCATGGTTTCGACGAAGTTTTTGCCGTGCAGGCCGTACAACCACTGGGTCCGCACGATCAGATGCTGCGGCGCGAAAGCGGCATTCATCTCGCCGGCCAGCTTGGATTCGCCATAGACGCTGAATGGATGGGGAGCGTCATCCTCCTGATAGGGAGTCCCCTTGCCGCCGTCGAAAACGTAATCAGTGCTGACCTGCACCAGCACCGCACCGGCCTCGCGGCAGGCCATGGCCAGGTAGCCGACCCCCTCGCCGTTGACCTCCATCGCTTTTTCAACATCGCTTTCACACCCGTCCACATCGGTGTAAGCGGCGCAGTTGATCACCACTTCGGGTTTCAGTTCCCCAATGACCTTGAAGACCGATTCGATCGAGGTGATATCGATTTCGTCGACATCGACCCCTTGAGCCCGCTCGCCCAGCAGCTCCATCAGATCGCGCCCCAGCATCCCCTTGGCGCCCACAACCAGGATCATGCCGCCCCCCCCGCCGTACTGGCTCTGATAATAGTCACGGTACGCCCCGGAGGTCACCCCGGCCACCCACTCCTGATTGGCCAGGTACCAATCGATCGTCTCGGCGATGCCCTGCTCGAAGGTATAAGCCGGCTCCCAGCCCAGATCGTTCTTCAGCCGCGACGCATCGATCGCATAGCGCCGGTCGTGACCGGGACGATCCTTGACAAAGGTGATCAGGCGGCGGTTCTGGCCCGCTGGACGCCCCAGACGAACGTCCAGCAGATCGCAGACCAGATTGACGATGTCGATGTTTTTCCATTCGTTATTGCCGCCGATATTGTAGACCGAACCGGGGGGGGCCGTTTTCAGGACGACCTCGATGGCTGTGGCGTGATCGCGCACATGCAGCCAGTCGCGCACATTCAGGCCGTCACCGTAGACCGGCAGCGGCTGGTTATGGATGATGTTGTGGATCAGAAGCGGGATCAGTTTTTCGGGAAAGTGGTAAGGTCCGTAGTTGTTGGAACAGCGGGTGTTGAGCGTCGGCAGTCCGAAGGTTTCGTGATAGGCCCGCACCAGCAGGTCGGCCCCGGCCTTGCTGGCCGAATAGGGCGAATTGGCCGCCAGCGGGGTTTCTTCGGTGAAAAAACCGGTCTCGCCCAGGCTGCCGTAAACCTCGTCAGTGGATATCTGCAGGTAGCGGAAATCGGCCACGGCGCCGGACTGCCAATGCTTACGGCTTTCCTCCAACAGAGTCTGGGTTCCCAGCACATTGGTGCGGACAAAGATCTCCGGCCCGCTGATGGAACGGTCCACATGGGATTCGGCCGCAAAGTGAATCACGGCGTCAATCCTGCGTTCCGCCAGTACCTGTGCCACCAGCTGCGCATCGCCGATATCGCCCTTGACAAAGCGATACTGCGGATTGTTTTCGATGGTGGTCAGGTTTTTCAGATTTCCGGCATAGGTCAGGCAGTCCAGGTTGGTAACCTGGCAGCCGGGATTGCCGGCCATGAAGGAGTGGATGAAGTTGGAACCGATAAAACCGGCCCCGCCGGTAACCAGAATTGATGTTGGAACGAATGTCACGGGTAGCTCCCCTTCCCTGCTCATAAGCGTAGATCAAGCGTTCCCTTTTAGCATATTTCCTGTTAGGATTGGAACACTTTACTGCATAGAATTGTTACTACGAGGGGAGAAACGAGAATGGATAATGCAACAAAATGCCGCTGCGGGGCCAACCACCACGGACATCTCTGCATGCTGCGCAGCAACGGACTGCATGAGGAGATCCGGAAAGCCACCAGCGATCCCAGGTTTTACTGCTTTACCTGCGGCGGTGAGGCCAATTGCGCCGAAAACCTCTGCGATCCGGCGCCGATCGAATAACTCGACCGCTTCACCCCACCTCGACCCAATCCCGCTTACAGCAGCGCGAGGGGGTGACCTCCTCGGCTGTCAGCAGCATCATGACCGCATCCGTAACTTCCTCAACCGTGATATCCCGCAGGCATCGGGCATTCTGCGGACAGGGGGGCGTGGTTCCATAGGTCGTGCAGGGTGAACAGGGCAGCTGCTTGTTAATGACGATATGGCGATCACCGCGCGGCGCCCATTTTTCACTGCGCCCCGGCCCGAACAGGGACACGGTCGGCTTGCCCAGGCCGACCGCGATGTGCAGCACTCCGGAATCACCGCTTACAAGCAGCGCGCTCCGATCGATAACCGCCGCCGTTTCGACCAGTGACGTCCGGCCGGCCAGATTGAGTCCCGAACCGCCGGCAACAATGGCCTCCCCCTGCTGCTGATCATCGTTACCCCCCACCACAACGACCTGCAGACCAAAAGCCGACAGCCAGTGCGCCACCTTGCGAAAGCGGTCGGCTCCCCAGCGACGCTCCGGAATGCTGGCGCCGGGAAAAATCGTCACAAACGGTGCGCTTCCAAGATCGGCCAGCAGATGCGCGGCAACCGCAGCCGATTCTTCCGGCGGGTTCAGGAAGCGTTCTGCCGTGCCACGATCGTAAACCCCCAAAGGTTCCATCAAATTGAAAAAACTGACCGTTTCGTAATCGTCATGGGAGTAGCGGACGGGATGGGAGAACAATCGTGAGCGTTCGTTGGTGGTATAACCGATCAGCACGGGTGAGCGGGTCATGCGGGCAATCACCGCCGAGAGACGATGCCACTGTTCGCTGTCGATCGTTACATCATAACTGCCCCGCACAGCCTGCAGCAGATCTGAAGGCCGGTCGTACAGCAACACCCTGTCCAGATCCAGACAGAGTCCGAAAACGGCACTGTTGCGCCGTTCGGCTAGAACCGTAATCCTCGCGGCTGGAAATTTATTTTTCAGCGCCCGAAGGGCCGGAACCAGCAGCACCGCATCACCGATTCCGCCTGGACGGATGATCAGTATCGAACGGATGCCGCCGGGAACAGGACGTACGGCGGGCGCGGGAAGCAGGGAAACCGCCATGCGTCCACAAACGGCATCCAGCGCCTTTATCAACCGGATATTCATCCCGCCAGGCCGTTCAGGGTGCGTTCTGGCTTGCCGCACAACAGCCGGTCAACCAGTTCCACCCCCTGCATAAAGGAATGGTCCATATTGCCGACTTCATACTTCCAGGCCCCGAAGCGCCCCCGTGAATAAACCGAGCGGGACTCCAGATAGGGTTGAACCGTCGCCAGCGCCCGGTCGCGCCCCAAAGTCGGCACCGGATAGGAATAGGGGATGTCGATCAGGTAGCGGCTTGATACCCGCTGTTTTTCTGCCTGGTCGATCAACCCGCTGCTGATCAGCCCATCAAGTGTTGCTTGAACGATTCTATCCTTATCCACCGGTTTATGGGATGAATAGGTTGTTTCGCACATCAGTGAAAAGTGCTGTGCAAGGTCCCCATCCGGCACATTGAAACGGGAATAGTTATGAAAGTTGGTGACGCGGTAAAAGGGAGAATTGCTTTCAGGGAAATACATCCAGCATCGGGAGTCATCTCTTCTTCCATCAAACCCCAGACCGGCAATCAGCCCGCCATTGTGAACCAGACCGCCGACAGCCTCCCTGACTTGCTCCGGAACCGAACGGCAGCGTGAAACCAGCAGATCCAGCGGAGAGGTGTTGATTAGCACATCGTACGACTCCGTCCTGCCCCCCGAGAAAGTGACCGTTTTCTGATCCAGGTCGATGCCGGTCATCTCACAACCCAGATGGATTTTGTGCTGCAGCGGCTTGGCAATGCCTTCGTAAATAGCTCCGGTACCGCCATATTTTGGAAACCGGAAGACGTTGTTCGGCCCCCAGCTCAGATCGTCGCGCTGTTCAGCAATATTTCTCTCAACCCGGGCCAGATCGACGACACTGACCCGTTCGGCGATCCACCCCTTGCTCATGGTCTCCAGCGGCACCCCCCAGACCTTGCGGTTGTAGGGCTCCATGAAATACTTGACGATGCCTTGACCAAAAACCATGTCCATCCATTCGCGAAAATTTTCACTGTCTGCTGGATTTCCCGAAAGGTTTCGCAAGCCATCCAGACTCTCCTTAAGCGCACCGTCCGGAAGGTACCTGACATTATTCTGAAACGGATATGGCACCCAACGCTGCAGAATGCGAACCCAACTTTCACGCTGATGCTCGTAATATGAATCGCCCAGTGATTCGGCAACAGCCCGGTCAAAATAGTCGTAATGGGAAAACAGGACGTGGCCGCCCACATCCCAGGTAAATCCGTATTCGTCTACAAATGAAGCGGAAAGACCGCCAACATGGTCGTTACGTTCAATAAGTTTCCAGTTCGAATATCCAAGTTTATTGAGATGGTAGGCAGCACCTTGTCCGCAGGGACCAGCACCGATAATGAGAATTTTCATCTGATACTATCCCTTCTGAAAGTGGATATGGGCAAGTGAACTCTTTTCATATTTTATCAAAACTACTACTGTTTGGGCCTTGGTTAGAAATCTTCCGGCTTGCCAGCCAGCATTTAATGGTACCTGGCAGAGAGATAGCAAATCCGACCGACACGACGATTGGAATCTTCCACAACGAACTCTGACAGGCATTCGACTTATAAATTCTCATGCCCTCATCTTTTATAACAATATGCCGCCGAACAAAGAACGTAAATGGCACAACAAAGCCCGTCCCGGCGCTGACAGCACAATCAAACCGTGATCGCAGTAATTTAAATACAAAAGCAGAGCAACCCCAAATTCCTTGTCGCGCAAGGTCATAGCTGATGAAACGGTCTACAGCTTCACATGATCGATACGAATCTATCCTGTCAGAAGCAGCAGCAAGCGTTATGGAGGCACTCGGGGCAGCAGAGTGTATCAATTGAATTGTTGAAATTATTTCAGCAGAGGCACCAATTGCAAAAACCACCACATTCGTGCATTTAGACATAGTATCCGGCGAAAGAGCAGCCACTTCCACTCTTGCATTTACCTGTGAAGGAGGGAGCGGTGCGGCCCCGAATCGGCCTGAAGCAAAACTTTCAAGTGCCTGATAAAGATACCATGATAGCAGTTTTTCACCCAAAGTTTTGAATAGTCGCGCAGCCAATAAACCTCTAAAACAAACTCTGTACATCGGTAGAATCCGTTGAAATACTGATAGATGCTTTGAAATGAACAGGAGAGAATTTCGCACGTCATAGTACAAAACGGTATTGCTATACCCTTTTTCGGTGCCGTGAAATACCATAGAGCCAAGTACAGCTACAACCCTGAATCCTTTCTCCTTGGCAGTGCTGCCAAAATCTACATCATCCCAGTGCAGAAAGTATCTTTCATCCAGTATGCCAACAGCATCAAACAGGTCTTTACGAACAAGTGCCGAACAAGCCGGCACATAATCAACATCAAGTGGCGGAGAACTTTTATATTTTGAATATGGTTGGTAGCGGAGATTTGGTTTCCAGGTAGCAGCACGTTTATCCACATACCCACCCGCCTCCACAATCAGCGTTCGATCTTCAGGATTAAGGATACAGGAACCGGCAATGCCGATTGATGCATCGGTCTCCATCGCGGCAATCAGATTTTCCAATGTATCCGGCATAACCATGGCATCATTATCCAACAGCCAGATATACTTCTGGTCAAGATTGTTCAGGGCATACCTGATCCCGGTATTGAACCCGCCGGTGCCGCCAAGGTTTTCTTTGTTTTCAAGGAGAATGACAGGAAGAAAGTGATTACGGATTGCTTCAGATGAACCGTCGGAAGATGCGTTATCAACAATAATAATGTTTGTATTTGAAGAATCTAGCACTTGCAGTGAATCAAGGAGATTGAGGACATCTTCACGCTTGTTCCAAGTGACGATTACGATGGAAACGGAAGAAAGCATTTTATGGCATCACCGGCTTCTGTCGTTTATGTTTTAATGCGGCAATCCAGACGGCCGGCAAGAAAAGGATGGCAAGTAAATTTCCTAGAGCAACTGATGCCGCAGGCTTCCAAAGCGAATAGATACATTGGCGCGATCGGTATAATTGCCCGGATGAATCATCCCAGTCATAGCCCCGCCAGCCAAAATATCCGAGTGGAGACGCAACCTTTAGATCCGTATTAATTACACAACCACCTTCAGACAGAATTGAAGTACCTATTTTGAGATATTCCCTTATTGCGTGGAGTGACCTGTCGTCATAGATAATAATCTGATCAACATTGATTCCTTCAAACAAGGTTTTCCTATAGTCTTGTACTATCAAACAGATTTTCATTTGAGTTTGAATTTTGATAAATTCAATGAGTGCCTCAATCGATTCGCGACTTCCCGTACCGATTATATAAGTAGAATATTCCTTTGATAAATCGACCAGTTTCTTGGAAGGAATTGATTGATTAATATCGTAAAGTTCAGCTTTGCCAAAGCGACCTAATATATAGTCGAATATGGCTTTGAAAGTTAGTCGCGCAAACCCTTTAGAACCTGAAAACATCATCAGCAAAGCAATTCGAAGATATCTCTTTAAATTACACATCAAATACAGTGGCAGTTTGCAACTAGAAGTATACTTGGATACAGTCAACAAAGGATTACGGACACCGTAGTACGCATAGATGTTAGGGTTTCTTTTTTCGGTAAATGGTGGGTGATAGACAATGGCGTCAGAAACAACTACGGATCGAAACCCGTGATTTCTTAGACACAACCCAAAATCCGTATCCTCCCACAAAAAATGATAACGGTCGTCATGAAGGCCGGTAGCCAGCAATGCTTGAACATTAATCAACGATCCACCGCCACCCGATGCGACAAAATCTACAGCAATCAGGTTTTCCAAAAGAGGCTTACTTGCATTGCAATTCCTGGCGGTTACTATACCTGATCGCAAATCAACATCGGCGCCAGATTCAACAATTATCTTGTGGTTGTAGATATTATACGTCATACACCCGGCAACCCCGATGTCGTCATGTTCTTTAAAAACATCTACGAGATGCCCCAACGCATCGGGAGCCACCTCAAGATCGGAATCTAGCACCCACAGATATTGGTACTCTCCCTTCTGCAGAAGATATGTCAATCCTTCTATCATTCCAGATACAAAACCAATATTTTCCTTAAGCTTGATATATTCAAGCGAAGGGTATAGCTCAACATCAGAAAGATCTACACTTGAATCATTATCCAAAACCAAAATATCAAAGGATTTATAATCGGAAAGAAATATGGAGGATATGAGACGAAGCAAGTCGTCCTTGCGGTTGTGAACTACAATAAGGACACCAACGACTGGGGCAAACAACCCAGCACCTGTCAACTGTGATTTATTATTTATTTTCATCAAGCTTGTCATGTGTCTATGAAAAGTGTCGGCGTCAACATAGTTTATAGTTATTGTTCAAGCCCAACACACCCGTTAAACCATGATAAATTGCGGTTTGTATAGCTTTTACCCTGTTAAACCTCAAACACAGCACGGAAATCATTAACGAGAGGATTGCATAAACTACGGCATTCGTAAAATAAACGAATTTATAATCGGACAACTGGTTGTATTCAAAATAGATCTGGTTTCTAACTTGGTAGTAAACCTTTGCATCATTATCGGCAAAAATAAGTCCGACGAAAGGTCTGCTCATCATGCTGCTGGAATAATTGACAACGATATCGTCCATCAACAAATCGGTGCATATCCATATTTTTCCACCTGCAGATAATATCCTGTTCGTATATTCGATATCATCATAATAGAGAATGAAAGCCCTGTCCGGGTAGCCTATTGTTTTACATATGTTTTTATGGAACAAAAGACCGGCGTAGGCAGCCAAACCATAATCAATAATATTCGAGGCATCCGCATCTTTTTTATTTTGAATCGGTCTCAAAAAGTGGCGCTGGAAAAAATTGAACACATTCAGTCCCAAAACACTGTCATTCAGCATCCAATACTTGTTCTCCAACAGTTTTGCCTCCAAGCAAAGTTGCTGGCTATCCCTATTGGGCAGTATGGCATTTAGGCAAGATCCAGATTTGGCGTTGATCGCCACCAGCCTGCCAAGCAGCAAATCAATAGTAGTGGAATGCGGAACAGTGTCATCGTCAAACAGCATGATATATTCTGCGTCAAGGGAGCTAGCATACTCAATGCCACAGGAAAATCCACCGGCAGAACCGATATTGATTTTCTGCTTTATGACGGTTGCTTTTTTAAATCCGGCTTGGCAACATACTGTGGCAACGTCAACTCGGCTGGCGTTGTCAACTATGACAACACTTGTGACTAGCTTTTCGTTTTCAAGACGAGCAAGAAGTGTTTTAAGATAACACCAACGGTCACCGTAAGTCACAACAACCGCGATTATATTCGTTTGCAGTTCTGCTTCAGTGGCCATGACTTATATTAACTCTATTATTTATTATTCGAAACAGGATAGATTCCATGGTATCCACCGATCGGCTCCAATTATACTGCTGGGCAATTTCAAGTCCATTTTCTGCAAGTACACTTCTGTAATCATGATCAGTTATAAGTTTGACCAATCCATCCGTAATTGATGATACATTTTTAGGTTCTACGACGTGTGCAGTCACTCCGTGGGAAGCATACTCTTCTGTGCCATTCTGAGTTGTTATAACAGCTAGGCCACACGCCATCGCCTCTATGGGGAAAAGTGGAAAACTTTCATACCAAGATGCACTTAATAAAATATCGGCTTTGTTATAGGCATAACAAAGATCCTGAGGGTTCAAAAAACCAAGCTGCACATAGTGGGCAATTGCATTGTCCGGGGGTAATTCAGCATCACCATATACAAGCCATTCTATTTCATATTCGGGCAGTCTGTCTCTAGCTATCGCAATCGATTTTGCCATTTCGGAAAAACCTTTCCAAGCGACACAGCGCCCACCATAACTGATGACTCTCACATGCAACCTGTCGCAACTGGACTTGGCATCCATTTTCCTGAAATTTTCCAAATCAACTGCATTTGTGCATTTATAAACAGTATCTTTAATATCATGGGCAGCAAGATAGCAGGAGAGCCTGTCGAAGAGCCACTGGGAATTAGTAATGCGATTCAATGGCATTTGATAAGACAACTCACATAAGAGTTTTTCATAAGAGGTTTCGGTGAAAAAAAGCGGTTCAAAATGTTGGATGAAATACGCCCTTTCACCACTGCCATATCTTAATACGGGTTCCACAGTCTCCCATGCTGTAGCAATTGTGATATCGGCTTCAGGCATTATCCGACCGACATGTTCGATATCAATGGCAGTTCTGATTGTCTTGGACTTGTAAAAGAAATATCTACGATCCAATTTCTGCAAAATACTGTTTCTGAATTCTTCAATGCTGGATTTTACTATGGCTTCATTTTTACCTAGCAATATGTTCGCATCACAATTGATCCATTCCGGTTTTTCGCTATACATGCCAGGAACCACATTAACAATATGGCCTTTTTTGGCAAGACCATCAGCATATTTCATTACGCAGAATAGACCTCCGCTGAACAAGGTCCTGTTTATTGCAGGTGTTACGATATTTACAATCATGTGACAAGCCTTAGATAAATCTACGATTATTGATTACTCCATTTGAAAGGCAGCTTTAAATAACCCTTGTAGCCGACACCATTGATTTCCAATTTCGAATCATCTCTCAGGACGTCAAAAGTACAAAGGCATTCCCGCTGGTCGTAGACTTGGAAATCATCCCAGATGGCACCTTCGACCCTGTAATTACCTGAATGCAATATTTGAATCGGCAACTCCAACAAATATTCCGATATACCGATGTTGATTACGTCATACGTATCAAGCATACATGATGACAGTAAAGGTATGCCAACTGAATTATATATCGTTATTCCACAATTGAGATTTCGATTTTGCTTGACATTGATCCTAACTGCCAAAGAAGCATTATCATTATTTGTTATGAAACTGTTTTTACCGCTGGCAATAATACCTACATTCTCAAAGCAATTGATGTTGTCATTTCCAGCACTGTCGAATGAATTTTCGCTGTTGACATACAAGTTAATGACTGAATCGATATCACTATCTAACCTTACCGCACCATTGTTGAGAATTACACCCCTGTTGCATAATGACTTCACAGCCCCCATATTATGGCTCACAAAGAGTACAGTCCGCCCTTCCTTCGCCGACACGTCCTCCATCTTCCCAAGGCATTTCTTCTGAAACTGCGCATCCCCGACCGCCAGCACTTCATCCACCACCAATATTTCCGGCTCCAGATGGGCGGCAACTGCAAAGGCCAGCCGCACATACATCCCTGATGAATAGCGCTTTACCGGTGTATCCAGAAACTTTTCGATCTCGGCAAAGTCCACGATTTCATCGAACTTCTTCTTGATCTCCGCCCGCCCCATCCCCAGAATGGCGCCATTGAGGAAGATATTCTCTCTCCCGGTCAGTTCAGCGTGGAACCCGGTGCCAACCTCCAGAAGGCTTGCAACCCTCCCCTTTATCTTGACCCTGCCAGTAGTCGGTTCGGTAATTCTGCTGAGAATCTTGAGGAGCGTGGATTTACCGGCGCCGTTGCGGCCGATGATGCCGATCCGGTCGCCTTGCTTTACTTCAAAAGAAACATCCTTGAGCGCCCAGAAATCTTCTTGTTCAGGAACCTGTGGCCGGGAAGTAGAGAACGGATGCAGCAGTTTCCTGCCAAATGCAGCAACGCCGTTGCTGATAACATCCCGCAAGGCAGTATATGACTCCCGTTGCTGATGGTGCAGCGTGTACTTCTTGCCCAGGTTTTCAACACTGATAATAGTGGACATACTCTACACCACATCCGCAAATGATCTTTCCATGTTCCTGAAATACAACAGACCGCCGACAAACATCACCATCGTCAATAAAGCCGAGAGGGCCAATCCCGGCCAATAGACCGGAAAAGCATCTCCCAGAATGGCCCAGCGGAATCCGTCGATCACCCCGACCATCGGGTTGAGAAAGTAGAGCATGCGCCACTTTTCCGGCACGATGGCGCTGGAGAAACCAACCGGCGAAATGTACAGACCGAACTGTACCAGAAACGGCACCACATAGCGAAAATCGCGATATTTTACGTTGAGGGCCGACAGCCACAATCCGGCTCCGAAGGAGGCCAGGAAAGCCAGCGCCAGAAAGAGAGGCAGCAGCAGCATTCTCACATCCGGCAGATAACGGTACCAGGCCATGATTCCGAACAGGATCACCAGCGAGATAAAAAAATCAACCAAAGCGACGATAACCGATCCGGCCGGCACGATCAGGCGGGGAAAATAGACTTTGGTCAGCAGGTTGGAATTGTCGATCAATGAGTTGCTGCTCTCGCTCAGGGAGTTGGCGAAAAACTGCCAGGGCAGCATGGCCGCATAGACCATGATCGGATAGGGCACGCCGTTGGAGGGCAGTTTGGCAAGGGTTCCAAAAACAATCGTAAAAACGATCATGGTCAGAAACGGACGCAGGACGCTCCAGGCGATGCCGATGGCGGTCTGCTTGTAGCGCACCAGAATATCGCGCCAGGCCAGAAACAGAAACAGTTCACGGTATTTCCAGAGATCACGCCAGTAGCGCCTGACGCCACCACCCGGTTCGATAATCAGATCATAGTCCTTATTGATCATCCGTACCTGACCTCTCTGCCGCCCAGCAGACCTTTGACTGCGCCCAGAAAAAAGCCGATCCCGAAGCGGCCCATTTCCCGGTTGAAGCGCCCCGGCAGCAGATACAACGGAGCATGGCGCATGCAGTTCAGCAAAACCAGAATCCATATAATCGTTGAATAGCGTTTTCGTAGACCTGAAAAGGACATGCCGACCGCCATCGGTTTGCCGAAATTGGAAACCAGCAGCGGCGGGTGAAAGTAATTCAGTTCGGGAACATTCAGGCTCTTCTTGTCGGACAACAGAAACCTGATGACAAACTCCACATCTTCCTGACCGATGAAGTCGCTGACAAAACCGGACAATTCCGCCAGCACCGTACGGCGATAGGCGGTACAACGGCTGGTCATGAAAAAGGGATCATGGTAGCCGTAACGGCCTTCAACAACAGAATAGGAAGCGCTGCCATGGGGCACCAGCGCATCAACGGCCGGGTTGGCTTCAAAACAATCTGCCAGCTTTGAAAGAAAATCGTTTTGCAGCAGCACCGTATCATCGTCCAGAAAGAGAACATATCGCCCCCGCGCATGGGCCAGACCGTAGTTGCGGGAGTATCCCATCCGTCCGAAGTTTGCATCCAGCGGCAGGTAACGGACCGGCAGGAACTCCGAAAATCGATCGGCAGCGGCGCGGCCCTGAACGGTGCCCCCCTGATCCTCGACCAGAACCACTTCGAACGTGTCAACAGGGTAATCCTGTACCGCCAGGGAATACAGGATCCCTTCCAGCAGGTTGATACGACCATAGAAATTAATCACACAGGAGATGACGATTCCGCCGGACTCTTCCATCACCCGGCAGTCACCCCGTAGATCAAAGGGAAACCGGCGATACAGCGATTGAAGGACAGTTTTACGCATGTTTCAAGAACACCCTCTGATCAGCCATAGATCCCCCACCCTACCAGAATCACCCACAGCAGGCCAACCAGCAGCAGCGGGATGTCCTGGGTCAATGATTCGGTCGGGTCTCCGCTTTTGCCGGACTGCACCCGGAGAATGTAACGCAGCAATCCGAAGCAGGACAGCGGCACCGTATACAGCAAAATCGGTGAATGCCGTGAGATGACATACATCGTATAGGTCACCAGCGCCACTGCTCCGGTCATGTGGAGGGCGCCTTCCAGAAATCCCTGCGGATAGGCGAGCAGTGCCTTGCGATGGTTTACAGCCGAATCACCCAAACGTTGCTTTTCACTCAGGCGCTTGCCGGTGCTCAAATAAACCGAAAGCAGAAAAACGCTCAGAAAAAGCCATTCCGATATCGGGACGGCAAAGGCGGCGCCGCCGGCCTGCAAACGTAGCAGAAAGCCGGCCGAAATGCAGAACATATCAACCAGCACGATCGATTTGAGTTTGAGGCTGTATGCCATCGACAGCAGCAGATAAGCTGCCAGATAGAGCAGAAAGGAAGCGGAGATATACCATGCCATGGCAAAGGCGGACAACAGCAAGCCGATTCCCAGCATGATAGCCGAAAGCGGCGCTACTCGTCCGCTGGCTATGGGCCGGTTGTGTTTATCGGGGTGATGACGGTCATTTTCTTTGTCAAGCAGATCATTGAGAATATAGGAGCAGCTGGAAGCCGCACAGAAGGCGGCAAAGGGAAGCAGCGCCTGAAAGAAGGAAACTCCCGACAGCCACTGGCCGCCAAGAAAGGGCGGAAAGAACAGCATCAGATTTTTAAGCCATTGAACCGGACGCAGTAACGTCAGAAAATCCTTCACGGCTGAGCGCCCCATGTTGTTTTACAGCGTTCTTTGAGGCTGGCGGAGTTGTTCATTACATTTCCAGCGCAGCTTCTCTGGATTCCTCAAGCAACGCTTCAAGCTCAACCAGCTGAATATCGGTAATATCGAGAATCTGCGCTTCCGGGGTTGAAATCAGTGCAAGCTCGGGCTGGTGTTTCAGCCCAAGACCGATCCGGCGGCAGGCCAGGTTGACCAGTCGGACAATCGCCAGCATTTTATTGACCTCGTCCCACTGATCAAGGTGATGCTCCCGGATGACGTTAGCGTACATGGCAGGAAAATTCCAGTGCTGCATCAATCGATAGCCCTGCTCCACATGCATGACCTCGAAAATTTCCATAATCAGTTCATCATCGAACAACGAGTTGATGACCCCCGCCTGCACCAGCCGCTCAATCGACTTGAGCAGGTAGAGCTTGCCGACATCATGCAGAAGCGCGGCCAGATAGGTTTCATCGGCCACCGCCCGCATTCCGCAGGAAAGCGCCAGCCACTTGGCGCCAATGGCGCAGCCATGGCTGTGCAGCCAGAGATCCTTCATGTAGCGATCCAGAGCCGGGTTGGGTGATGAATGGGCTGCGGCCTGGGACGCCGCAATCACCAGGTTGATGACCTGCTGGGCACCCAGCCTGATGACGGCCTCCTTGATTGTGGCAACCTTGGAACGCCCCATGTACATGGGCGAGTTGGCGATTTTAAGCATCTGACTGGCCAGCGACATATCCTCGTTGGCAACCTGGGCCACTTCGTCAACCGTGAAGTCATAGTCCGAAAGCATTCTCTGAAGTTTCAGCGCCACCGGATGAAATATGGGCAGTTCAATCGGTTGTGAGGCAAGCAGTCTTCTGACCGTTTCAGGGATGGTGGCGGATGACATGGGGGATCTCCTTCAAGAAAGTCTGATAAAGAGTGCCTAACAACAACCGGAATCTTTCCGGAACCTGATGTTGAAACCTGCCAGCCATTGATTGATCATGCCGCTGGCGCACCCGACGCCGGCATCCACAACAATCGCCTTGACCGGACAGTTGAGCGCACAGGCGCCGCACTCCATGCAGCTGTCCAGATCGATAATGCTCGCCTTGCCGGCCTGCAGAGTGAAAACGTTGTGCGGACACACCGTGAGACAGAGGCCACAACCGACGCACGTCTCACGATCCAGCCGCAACGTGGCGACGTTTGACAGATAGCGAAAACCCTTCATGCCGTAAAAATCCCCGCCAGCAGGATTGCAACCGCCACACCTAATGCCCCCGCCATGAGCGGCAGTGAGCGCCCCATCTCCCGGCGAACTCCGGATGGCGAGGTGTAGGGGGTGCTGCCGGTAAAATTCATCGCATAAAAGGCACTGACGGAGGTTATCACACATACAAATGCGCAGATTTCCCGTCGGGTCAGTGAATCAGTTAGAGGAGCGAAAATAGCAGCTGAAACCGCCGCTCCCAGCACAGCACCTTTAATCGAAAACATACGTCCCGGCAATAACGGCAACAGCAGCGGTGTAAGCACACTGCCGCACACAACCGCCAAAAGATACAGCAGGAGCGCTTCCCAAAATCTGATCAGTGAAAAGTCAGCGCCAGCGACCCCGTAGGCGGCAGCCAACGGAGCACCGACAAACAGCACCGACTTCAGCCCGATCAGCAACTCCATCGGCACCAGAACCAGGCGTTCCCCCAGACAGAAGGTAAGCTCGCGCATGGCCGGTGTCGTCAGCATGCCGTTTTCAAGGTATTCCGGCAGATCCTGAATGCGGAGCGTGGCAAACCGGACATCAAATCCGGTGCGTTTTTTTACTTCAATCGCCTTGACTCCGGCAGCTCCCATGATCGGCAGCAGCAGCTGCCGATGGCTGACAACCTTTTCCAGGCCCGACAAGCCGATCCGCCTGACCAGCTCACCGGTGCCGAAGGTGCCCTTGCCGGCTGCGCACCATACGTTGATGCCATAGGTTTCCAGAACCAGCAACCAGACGGCATGACCCTTCATGGTGCTGCGTACCAGATCGTAACTCATCTTGTAGTTGGCGGTCACCAGCACCGGAGCATCCTGACCTGGTGAGCCGATCGCGTAAAGTCCGGGCGGGACGATGTATGACATACGCCCGATGCCCCAGCGGGCTTTCCAGCCTCCCAACCTATCACTCACCCCCAAGTCGCCGGAGATTACCGCTACGCGTCCGGTAGCAGTTACCATCCAGGTGCTGAAACCGGGGACTTTTTCGTCGACGATCCCGCTGACCGCAGGATTCTTGGGGCCTCAACAGGGGGGAGTGTCGAGACCGGGCTTGTCCAGATTGCAAACAGAGTCATTCATGGGCACTCTTTCCCGCCATCGGTACAAACTAACAACCGCAGCCGCAGTTATGGCACACCTTGCGAAATTCATTCGACGGTGCAACCGTTTCGGGAGCAAAGGCAATCCGGCGCACGGCCAGGCGGATATCTTCCTGAATATCCAGATTGGGGCTTTTTCCGATAATGTGGCCGATACAGTGATTGTTGTGGCCATCATCAGGAGAGGAAATTTTGACGACATTCAGCAGATCGGCATAACTGTTGATCGGTATGGCCACATCCCGGTTGCGCAACAGTTCAAGGCCAATGCCCATCTTTTGCATATCCGCTGACAAGGCGGCAAAGAAACCGTCGAAGCCGGGCCCGTCAAAATCGTAGTTCCAGTCATTTCGGATGTAATTTTGATCCAGAATCGTCAGCCGTATCTGTTTTGTTTTTTTGCAGTTCATTGAAATTCGCTCCCGGATGATGTCAGAATCTGGCCGGGTATTCCTGATCCCAGGCCACAAAACCATCGCCGGTGATACCCAGAAAAGTGTCGATCCGCGCTTTATAGAATTCAAGATCTTCGGCTTCCCGCTCAAGAAAGGCAAGTTCTTCTTCGGAGATCAGATGCTGCTGTCGAAGATAGCGGTAAAACTTGACTATCGCTTTCAGATGTTGTTCCAGCATCGGAAATTCCGGATCAAGCGTATGAGTTATAAACCATGAAGCCGCGAATTTGGCAATGATTCCCGCTTGCGGACGCGCAACGTTCTGCCGACCGAAATCCAGCAGGTAATCCCGCAAGTACAGGTCGGCGCTGAAAGCCATCTCCGAGGCACGCTCCGCCGGCATCCCCTGCTGCTGGAGATGGAGATAAAAACGGTTGAGGAGCTGTTGGCAGCGCTGGTCAACCAGCACTTCCTCATCAATGCTGTCAAAATCGAAGTCATCATGTTCAAACGCTGCTTCAGGGTGCGGTAACTCGGTCATGAAGGTCTCTCTCAAGCTGGATTCAGTTCCAGAAGATCTTTGTGAGTAAATCGGCCGTTTTTCTGGATCAGGAGGTCATCAAACCAGATTTCGCCGTCGTCGAGCAGGCGCACCAGATCCCAATGCACCGCCGATCGATTGCCGTTGTCGCACTCGTCATAGGCCTGCCCGGGCGTGAAGTGGATCGATCCGAATATTTTCTCATCAAAGAGAATATTCCGCATCGGCTGGCGGATGCCCGGATTAACCCCGATGGCGAATTCGCCGATATACCGGGCGCCTTCGTCGGTATCCAGTATTTTGTTCAACGCGGCGTTCATGCCGGCATCGGCGCTGGCTTTGATGATTTTGCCGTCCTTGAATTCAAAACGGACGCCATTGTATTCCTTGCCCTGGTAGATACTGGGGCAGTTGTAGGTGATATGACCCTGAACCGAGTTTTTGACCGGCGCGCTGAAGACCTCGCCGTCCGGCATATTCAGGCGCCCGTCACACTTGATACCCGGCAACCCCTCGATGCTGAAGCGCAGATCGGTATCGGGCGCAACGATACGCACGTTTCGGGTCTTATCCATCAGCTTTTTCAGTTTTTCCTGTTTCCTCGACTCAACTTTCCAGTCGATACAACAGGCCGAAAACAGATAATCCTCATACTCATCCAGACTCATGCGGGCTTCCTGGGCAGCGGCATGGGTCGGGTAGCGGGTCACAACCCAGCGCGTATGCTTGACCCGCTGGTCGATCAGCGGCCGGGTCAGCTTCTGATAGGCAACCATCGCATCCTGGCGGGCATTGGCCATAACCATTGAGTTGTTACCGGCCGAAATACCGATATAAACCGTCAGGGTCTTGTAGAAATCGAGCTTGTGTTGCGGAAAATGCTCCAACTGCTGCTTGTTGGCGGAATTATAAAAACTGCGATCGATTTCCGGCACCGAAAAGGAGTATTCAACATACCGGGCGCCACGCTCAAGACAGAGGGCATACAGCTCCTTGACCAGCGGCAGCGCCTCCAGGCCGGCGGCATTGATCAGGACAAGATCGCCTTTTTTCACCCTGGTCGAATAATCGACCAGAATCTCTGCAAATCGCCGTATCCGGGGATCGTTCATAGAAAAGTCCTTAAGCTGCCGTAGTAAGAATCAGTGCATCATCAGGCGGGTAACACCCAGCACCAGACCGCTCTGCGGCCCGGCCAGAAGCTGTACGCCAAGGGTCAGAAAGGGGGAGATCACATACGAAAAAAGGTTTGTGAAAAACACCAGGACGATGATGATAATCATGCCGTACGGCTCAATCCGGCTCAAGGAGGCAGCCTGGCGATTAGGCAAGAGCCCCATCAACACCCGGCCGCCGTCCAACGGCGGCACAGGGATCATATTGAATATCGCCAGCAGCAGATTGATATACACCGAAAAGGAAAGCATCATCACCAGCGGCTCGACCATCATTGAGACCGGCGAAGCGGAGGAGGCCGGAGTGCCGATTGCCACGATACCCCGCAGAAGAAAAGCCGAGATCGTCGCCAGGGTGATATTGGTAATCGGCCCGGCGGCGGCGACCCAGATCATATCCCGCTTGGGGTTGCGCAGGTTTTCGTAGGTAACCGGCACCGGTTTGGCCCAACCGATGCCGATAAAGAAAATCATCAGAGTACCGATGATATCGATGTGTTTGATGGGATTCAAGGTCAGGCGGCCAAGCATACGGGCTGTCGGATCACCAAAGCGCCAGGCGATATAGCCGTGAGAAACCTCGTGACACACAATCGCCAGCATACCGGGCACCAGCATTACCGAAAGCTTAAGGAAGAAATCTTCCATGAAAAGTCCTTTTATGCGAAAAATACGGTTGATAGTTCTAGCATGAGTAAACCGTTAAAGTCAATTGCCGGACAGTCTGTTGATATGCAGGTATACGGTCTTTGGGACAACAAATCCATTAACTCATACATATTCGTCAGACGACAGGATCATACATGACTGAACGGCTCCCCATCACATTTCAATAAACTTTTTACAGTAACTTTCAATTTATTATTGACTTCAATAACCGACACATGATAGATAGTCAGGACTTTCGCAGCACCAGCTTTTCACAGTAAGTCTTCAGTATTGCTAAAGTACTGTTGATTATATTCCCCTTTAGCTCAGTTGGTAGAGCAGGTGACTGTTAATCACCTTGTCCATGGTTCGAGTCCGTGAAGGGGAGCCAATCAAAAACAAGTCTGACATTCATACAAGATGTCAGACTTGTTTTGTATCTAACAAAAGCGGGAATAACTCAGTGGTAGAGTGTCAGCTTCCCAAGCTGAAGGTCGCGGGTTCGAATCCCGTTTCCCGCTCCATTAAATCAAGGGGTTAGGCAATTTGCCTGACCCTTTTTGATTTCATAGGTAACATATAGGTAACACGAGAGGTAAAACTCCATAAAACTGTTACCTACGAAATTACGCATAGCTACCTCGGGCGAACTGCCTTTTTCGACTCGGATCTCGAATGATTTATTTGCGGCCTTATCGCAAATGAATCGTGAGAGACCGAACCGTAAGGAATAATCCTGATACTACACTCATATAATTCTTTCAGGCAAATCTTTTCCTAATTGCAGGGTGTTACCGCTGCTGCCTATACATCACCAAACGCTTCACAAGCCCAATTAAACGTCTTTCCCAAAAACTACCCCCTTCGTCGGGTCCGGACTGGTTTGCCAAATCCGGATTACGGGTTGTCAGTTCAGCTCACTGGTTCGTTACAAAAGTCCTTTCTCCACGAAACTGCAATAATCATCTTTGCCGATGATCACGTGGTCCAGCACTTTCACACCCAGGAGTTCACCAGCTTCCTTGAGTCTGCGGGTTATTTCGATGTCTTCCCGACTCGGCGTCGGATCGCCGGTCGGATGCTGATGGATCAGTATGACTGCCGCTGCTGATGACAACAGGGCTGTCTTGAATACTTCGCGTGGATGGACGATGCTTTGATTGAGACTGCCGATGCTGACCACATCCAGGCAGTTGACACGGTTTTTACCATAGAGATGTAGACAGATGAAGTATTCCTTGGTCTCCGCCATCAGGTACTGGAACGCCTGGAACAATTGAATTGGTGCAGTGTACCTGGTATCAGGGGGCAGATACCGTGTTACATCCTCATGTACAGTTACCGGCTCGAACACCGCTTTGATTTTTCTGAAGGTGATGGTTGTATCGTCTCCGAGTAATGTCTTTATGGTCATGGTGATTTCCTTTCATAACTGAAAAGGGGGCTTAATGGCCCCCTCTCTGGTAGTGTGTTTTGCTGTTGCCGCTGATCGGCAAATGTGCAACGGCCTCTTTACTGAAATGTTCTGATATTTGCTGTTATTTGCCGCTGTTGTCTGTGTTTCCCTGCTTTCACAGGTAATTCGATAATCGTTTGATCAGCGTTTTCGGCTTCATATGGAACCACTGCTTACTGACAGATTCCTTCAACTGCCAGTCCTGCATGAATACGGTGCCGATAATGTCGCCATCCGTAACGTCCAGCTCGTCAAGACCGGCATAGCCGATTCTGCTGTTGGTGGTCAGAATGAGCAGGCTGTTTCCCTGGTGGAAGATCGTCACTTTGTCAGTGTAACCAGCATTGAGCGGGATCATCAGGTTTTCGTACTCAAGGATCAGACCGGGATTCTGCAGCTGGTGGGAATTGGTCTCTTCAGGTGTCATGTAGCGTATGTGTGGATATATCCGTTTCATGGCTGTTGCTCCTTGTCGTTAGTGAGTTTGTGAAGGTCGTCTGCTGGAAGTGTGTTTTCGAGAATGGTGTCAATGAAGATTGCGATGTTGAAGAAGACTTCCGCCATCCATTCGATCATGGCCGGACCTCCTCGATGCAGCGGTGGCAATAGCACTTGTTGTTGAAGGTGAACGTGTCGTCCTCCAGAATAATGTCAAAACAGCACTCGCAGAGAATGAAGCTGTACTCCCAGGTATGTTGGGCAATGGTTAACATTGTCGGCTCCTTGAATGACAAAAGGGGCTATGCCGTATGGCACGCCCCTTGTCGGTTGGTTATGAAATTTTGAGTAGTCGGGTTTATCTGGTTATGGATCTGGTAGCAGGTTTGCTTCCGGTGATGCCTTTATTGATCCCTACGTTGTGGCCGTCCTGCTGACCTTTGGTATAAGCGTGAGGATCGATGTAGCTGCGTCTGCTTCTGACGGTCCTGATAGGCCCAAGATCATTCATTGCTTTTTTGATCAGTCCTTCCTTGACCGGCACCAGTGCGCCGGGAGTGGTCGGTGTGACCGCCTTCTGTTCCCGCAGACGATTGTTGATGGTGGATACCGCCCCCAGGTAGTAGGACTGGCGTTTAAGTTCCCGGTGGCGGTTGGATATGTCTCTGCTGACATGGACCTTCATGTAGCTGCTGCACAGCCTCCTGACCGTCTTGTCCAGATAGGAAAAGGTATAGGCGGCGATCTGCACGTCAGCACCGACGCCGATAAAGGTCATCTTGCCGGTGGCGGGATGATGGATGGCCTGACAGTCAAAAGCAGTGCAGACACCTGAAGACAAGTGCCGTACCCATTTCGGCAGGGTTTTCGATACCTGTGCTTCCACCTTATCGGCTGACTGTGGTTTCTGCTCCGATTCAATGTCTGCCATTGCCAGGTTGTGTTCTGACAGTAATCTCTGAGCATGGGCAGCTGCCAGGGCTGCTTCATGCTCGTTACTGGAGTTGGCAAGTGCCAGCAGTTTCTGAATTTTTGCGATGATCTTTTCCATAGGTAATTTTCCTTTCAGGATAATAGCACAGTTAGAACCGTGCCTCATAGATTTCCCAGGACTTGCATTCCCTCTGGTGGTAACAGTTGTTGTCGAACAGCATGGCATCGGGACAGCCGATGCAGGGGAGATGTCCATCCCAGGCGATACCGGTCTGATTGAGACCGAATGGCAGGTGACTGATGCTGTGAACAACAGAATCCTGCCAGTTCAGATTGTTGAGGTTCTTGCGGACAATGCTGATGATTTCCCGCAATTCGTGATACGTGACGGTTTCCAGGTCTACTTCTTCCGCGATGGCAGCGATCAGGTCTTCGCTGGTAATGGTAAATACGGTGCTATCCGGCTGGATGTTCATCTCAGCCAGGGTTTTCATAAGTTTCTTTCTGGTCATGGTAATGCCTCCAATGCAAAAGGGGTCCGCTCTTTCGAACGAACCCCTTCCGCAAAATCTGTATTATCTGTCTAACTGTTATGTTGTTACAGCGAGGTCACTCACTACAAGCACTTTGGTCGGCGCGATCAGCATGACGGACGGATCACAGATGCATTGCACCAATACCCGTCCGCCATCAGGTTCTTCAATAAGGACAAAACGCTCCAGTGCCTCATTGGCATCAAGCGGTTCCCTGAATTTCACAATGTCACCTTTACGCACGGCATTTCTCCTTTCCGGTAATTTAGCACAACTGCTCTTACAATTGAACTGTCTCAAGTCAGACATACTCGTTACGACCTCATTTCCTCGATAATCTCCCCGGCAGTTTGTATGGCAAGATCGTCCATGAAGGTATCGGGGAGCATGGCGATGACGCGGCTGCTGATCTCCTCCAGATCACAGTTATCTGCTACAGCCCGTGCGATCTCGTCGGTGTCCAGGTTGTCCACCACTTCGGAAATCAAGTCGGAATGGTCAAGCTCATCGGCAATGTCAGAAGCGTTTATGCTGATTTCTGAGGCGATGTCCCTGTAATCGATGTCTTCAAGGATGATGCTGGTCACTTCACTGATGACGGTGCTGTTACTGGAAAGTTTGTAGGCCACGTTCTCTTTCAGCTTCTCGATCAATATCGTTCTGAAACTCATGGTAAATCTCCTTTTCACTGGATAATTTTGGATACGCAAAAGGGGCATTGGCCATAAGCCGTTGCCCCTTGCTGTGTGAACATTCGTGTGCTCCTTCAGACAAAGGCTGCAACTCCCTACTACTCAACCAGTTTCATTCATACAGTCCGGACAGTAAATATCGCACTCGACCATAACCCATGGATATGGCTCGTGCTCTTCAGGTACAGGCAGTTCCTTACCGCACTGATGACAATACAGATTTCCTCCCAGGATCATGCAGATGCCTCCTCAGTGGGAGTTTTGCCCAGGATGTAGTCAGCCGCTTTTTGTGCTTGCACTGCGGCGGTGACAATCAGCTTACGGTCTTTCTTGATCAGAGAGAGCCAGCCATTAATGTACGATGCTGCAAGTTCTATGGTGTTGTTGCTGATACCGGCTACGCCGGTGAGCATGGAGGCAGTTAATTCGGCGACAAGCTCCTCTGAACCGTATTCCTCCGAACCGAACTCATAGCGTTCGATAACTTCTTTACGGGCAAGCCGTGATTGATGGCCGGTGCTGTGTCCCAGTTCGTGAAACAGGACGGAATAGAATTCCTCACTTTTCTCGAAGCGATAGTCATGAGGCATTCTGATGCTGTCATTCATGGGTGAATAACTGGCACGGTTACCGCCATAACTGATGTCAGGGCGGTCTTTATAGCCGGATACGATCTGTTCCGCTTTCTCGATGGGAGTGAAGCTGTAGGTGGGTGTATCGATTGCTGGTGCTGCAATGCCTTCGCATTGCTCCAGGTTGAACAGGTTGTAGTAGCGGAGCATGGCAGCTTTGCCGGATACTTTGCTGTCATCGGTATCTTCCAGGAGCTGTTTGTCAAACAGTTTCCAGAAGACGACCATACTGGATTTCTGCCCCTGTTTGATGAAACCGCCTTTCTCCTGGGCTTGTTTGTACGTTAGCCAATATGGCGAGCCGTACTGTTGACAGCCGAGCAGAAAGACGTTGATGCCGCGATACTCTTTACCGCTGATGAGATTCTTGGGCAGAGCATTGCTGGTTGCCCACGGTTTTCTCCAGGGAATAGTTCCCGCTTCAAGTAGTTCGATGATTCTGTTGGTGACGATCTGATAGACGTCCATAGTGTATTCCTCCGTTGGATGGCAAAGGGGGAGTCTCCATTACTGGAAAGCTCCCCCTTGTGCCTTTGTTACTGCGGTTGTTGGTGGTTGGGATTAGTTGACGGAAACGACGTTGCTTGGTGTGTCGGACTCGGTGACGACGACCGGTTTCTTGACGCCAGCTTTGCGGTCAGCCAGATCAGCTTCGTAACGGGCACGAACTGATGCGGCCTTGGTGCTGAGTGATCCAGTGACTGATTCTGTTGCGGTTGATGCTTTGTTGACCTGGTATGCGACTTCTTTGGAGCCGATGACTACGAGGTCAGATACTGCCGATACTACGTTTTTGATGTTGCGCCACATGATTTCCTCCGCCTGGCTTACCGTTAGTGGCTGGACTTCTGCGATTGGTCCTGCATCTGGTAGCCGTTGTTGGCGAAAGAAAATAAAAAAAGGCCCAGCAGTTACGCTGAGCCTGTGTGGATATTTTGGTTTTGTCCGACCTGTCCCCCGGGGTTGCAATATTTGACCGGGAGTCCCGTTTCCTTTATTCGGGCCTCTCCCTGAGAATTTTTCGATCAGTTATTTTGACCCCACCCCCGTCTTTTCAGAATTCGGTATTTTGCTTTTTGTCGGAGATATATACGAGCAAAGTGGAAGTTGAACTTCTATCAGGCTATGAC
Source organism: Deltaproteobacteria bacterium (assembly GCA_021850095.1). Lineage (GTDB taxonomy): Bacteria > Desulfobacterota > Desulfuromonadia > Geobacterales > Pseudopelobacteraceae > JACRCG01. Next base: position 96,843 of record JAJZRX010000003.1, on the reverse strand, counting down.
CAGAAGTCTGACAGACTGATAGAAAGAAGTGATTCCATTCTCATATGGCACAGCGGGTACAGAGGGCACGATTTCATATCGCAATGATTTGTTTTTATATTTTTGAATTGAAACGAGAGTGTGATTGTACCCATTGAAAAAGTGCTGGCACTACGGTTACATTTTGGTGGCACAGAAATAATCAATCATATTGAGCACGTGGAGTGTATTGTGCCTGCGTGTTTTTTGTGCCCGCAAGCAATCCCTATGTAGCTGTTTGCCACCGGCAGACGGTAAAAGCGTGATGGCAGGCGACTTCCCCTGTCGGGACAGGTTCTTCTGATAATGATAACGTGAAGAAGTTTTACAGGATTTTAGCCAGCGACACACTGATACAGTTCGGGAATTTCTTCCCAATTCCGGGCGGAAATAAGTTTAGCTGCAGATGTAAACCGGTATCGGAATTTACGGACACCACCGGCTTTAATAGGAGCAGGCAGACTTCGTGAGGTTCCCAGCTTCAACAACCAGTATTCGCTCTGGTTCCCTGAATCAACGCTGCCAGCCTGATCAACTGTCAATTCACATCGCTTTAACAGTTTCACTGATTCAACGTCGTAGAGGTATTCAATCAGCCTTTCTCCTGCTCCGGTTGGATGGACAGCTACGGCACAGCAGCTGAGTTCGCGCATGACTGTTCTTGAAATTCTCTTGTCAGTGGTACTGGCCGGAATATGGTACCAACCTGCTGTGCCACTTAAAAAGCCGTCAACATACGACTTATCTCTTTTTGAAACATTCCCCAGTGAATCTACAAGGGTCAGGTCGTCATATCGGCTTAATGACAACCCTGTCGGCGCTATCCTTACCGATTCGCTCAGAAGGTGCTCATCAGGATCCAGTGCCCGTTCTGTTGACTCTAAGCAGGACAAATCACCGAACTTCTCTTTCAGAAATGACTTCAGCCAAAGGTTGTCACGTCCCGGCAGAAGCGGGAACCCTCCGATGCCGACAGACTCGACAGCTGCAGCATAGGGGTTTGTGCCCGTCTCTTCATCAAACCATCCGGGATAGAGCACAAATGCTCCCACAATCGGACGGCTTTTTTCAGTAATTCCGTCATCTCCGGCGGATAGATGTATCAGCGCGTCACGATATCCTTATCGCCATCTCTATCCATATTTACCTCGTAAACATATGTGCTTTGAAGCATGCCAAAAAATCCATAAAAGCTTTCGGAACGGTTCCCAGGATGACTCGTTTTTAATCGTCATTTTTCTTGTTTACTGCCCGGTAATCTGTAGTATTATCGGCTAGATTTTTTTACTAACCGCACATGGTCATCGACCCATTTTTGCGAAACTCTTTGATCTGACAACAAGGGAGAAATGTAGCGTGAAAAAACTGCGTACCGGCACCAACCTTATCCGCATTCTACTTTCTCTGGGAATCGCTCTTTCACTGATCGGTCTCATTCTTTCGTTTGTTCAGGCCGTTCCCAATCGCGGTGTCTTTTCCGCCTTGTTTATAGTCAATATGATCGCCCTGACTGCCGTTATCTGGATACTGGTCTCCAGGAAACTGGTTGTCCGCATCAAGCATATCGCGAAAGCCATGAACAATGCCGCCGAAGGGGCGCTGACCGAACGGGTGATTCTTGATGGCGAAACTGAGATTTCTCTGCTGGCGGATAATTTCAATTCGATGATGGAGCGCCTTTCAGGCGCAATATCCAAGGTTCATTCTTCGCTGTTCGAGCTCAGAAACATTTCTGCGACCATTGCCCAACTTTCCGAAAAAGGGGTTTCATCGGCAGCGCTTCAATCCGACAGTCTCAAGAGAACTTCCACGGCAATCCGCGAGATAAACCGTTCCATAACCGATGTGTCTTCTTCAGTTGTGACGCTCTCCAGTCTCTCTTCAAGCAACTCGGCCTCGATGACGGAAATGTCCCAGAGCCTTTCTTCCACCACTCAACACCTGGAGTCGCTGGTTCATTCGGTTGAAGATGTCAGTTCATCAATCATTGAAATGGCATCGGCCATACGCCAGATCGAAGATAACGCCGCCATACTCAAGACAGATACGGCGATCACCGCTTCACTGGTTGTAAAGATGGATAACGCCATTAAAAAAATCGGTTCCCAGGCTATTGATACGTCACTGATTGCAGAAACGGTTAAAAAAGACGCCGAAGACGGTTGGAAATCTGTCGATGCAACCATTGCCGGCATCAATGAAATCAAGGCTTCGTCAAACATCACCTTCGATGCGATCGACAATCTGTCCAAACGGGTCGCCAATATCGGCAAGATTCTTTCCGTGATTGATGAAGTTGCCGAACAGACCAATCTGCTGGCGCTCAATGCGTCAATCATCGCGGCGCAGGCGGGTAAACGGGGGAAAAGTTTTTCAGTGGTGGCGGTCGAAATCAAGGATCTGGCAAAACGGACCGGTAATCATACCCGCGAAATTTCCGAGATTATATTGGGAGTCAAACAGGAAACCGAACGAGCGGTAAAGGCAATTTCTCTTTCCGAAAAACGGATCTCCGAAGGTAGCGAACTCTCTCAAAAATCGGGCGAAGCACTGCGGAAGATCGTTGACGGCATTCAGACAGCCAGCAGCCACATGATCGACATCAGCACAACGGCCGTCAGCCAGGCGGAAGCCAGCAACGCCATGCAGCAGGCCATGGATCGGGTCGCAGAGATGGTGGAGCAGATTGCCCGCTCAACCAAGGAACAGAGCCACGGCAGTGAGTTGATAACCTCTGCCGTTGAACGAATGAGAAACATAACCGAAGGAGTTATGCATTCCATCAGCAGCCATCAGAATTCCGCCTCCCAGGTTTTTAACGCCAGCGAGCAGATCAATGCCATGGTAAAAGACATCTGCGAAGCATCAATACTGCAATCCACCAGCGCCGACCGGATTGGAGAATCACTCAAGGACTTTGAGGAATCTACGGACATTCATATAAAATCGACCTTGGTCATGGATGAGGTTTTAGTGAAACTTGCCGGCCAGATTAATGTTCTGCAAGAAGAAATGGAGCGATTCAAGGTCTGACGCGTACTCCACTTCGAAGGTGATAAGGAGACAGATAATGAACCCGGCCGATCTTTTACAGCTCTCCGGTGGTTATTGGAGTACGTGTGCCCTGCATGCCGCTGTCAAACTGGATCTTTTCACCCGGATGGATCAGGGGTCAGCCAGCGCGGCGAATATTTCCAGATTGACCGGTTGCGACCAGCGCGGCATGACCATGCTGCTGGACGCCCTTACAGCCATGGGGCTTGTAATCAAATGCGATAACATTTACAGTCTGCAGCCACATTCTGCAACCCTGCTGTCGAAAAATTCTGACTCCTATCTGGGACATATCATTCTGCACCACCACCATCTCATGTCCGGTTGGGCCAGACTGGACGAAGCCGTAAAAAGCGGCGGGCCGGTAAGGACAAACAGTTCGCGGACCGATGATGAAATCGCTCGTCAGAGTTTCCTGCTGGGCATGTTCAACCTGGCAATGTTAAACGCTCCGCTTGTAGTTCCGGCCATAGACCTTTCCGGCCGCCGCAGCCTGCTTGATCTGGGTGGCGGCCCCGGAACCTATGCCATTCACTTCTGCCTGCACAATCCGGAATTGCAGGCAACGATCTATGATCTTCCGTCATCGCAACGCTTTGCCGAAGATACCATCAGGCGTTTCAACCTTTCCGAACGGATCAGCTTTTCAGGCGGCGACATACTTGCTGATGACATCGGCAGCGGATATGACGTCGTCTGGATCTCCCATCTGCTGCACAGCGAAAGTCCGCTAGAGGCAGCTGTCATCCTGGAAAAGGCGGTAAGCTCTCTGACACCGGGGGGGCTGGTATTGATTCAGGAATTTATTCTTGACGACAGCCGCGCCGCCCCACCCTTCCCGGCCCTGTTTTCCCTCAATATGTTGCTTGGCACAGAGGCCGGGCAATCATATTCACAAACAGAGCTTTCCGAACTGATGGCACAGGCGGGCATAAAAGCTATCAGCAGGCTGCCGCTCGTGCTGCCGAATGGCGCCGGGATTTTAAGCGGCACCGCAGAACAGAAATAACCTCAAAACGGCAACCAGTCTGTAAATAAAAAGGCCCGCTGCGAATGCACCGGGCCTTTTTATTACATATCAGCTTAAATCAGGCGCTGGCAGCCAGAGCCTTTTCAAAGCCCATGCTGAAAGCTTTCTTATTGAGCTCAAGGAAAGCTTCAGGAACGCTGGAAAGAACTGCTTTTTCTGCATTTTCCCTGCTGACCTGGCCAGTCAGGGCAACCATTGCGCCAAGCGCAACGATGTTGGCAACGATTTCGCGGCCGACATCATTTTTGGCGGTATTGATAATCGGAAAGGCTACTGTTTTGAAATTGCCGGCCGGAATGGTTTTAACCAGGTCGGAATCAATCAACAGTACGCCGCCTTCTTTCAGATCATGCGAATACTTGTTTGCTGCTTCCTGAGTCATGGCCAGCAGCGCATCACACTGGGTAACTTTCGGATAGTCGATCGGGCCATCGGAGATGATGACTTCCGACTTTGAAGCGCCACCGCGGGCTTCAGGACCGTAACTCTGTGACTGAACGGCCTGTTTCCCTTCGTAAATCGAAGCGGCCTTGGCCATAATGATCCCGGCAGTGATCAGACCCTGTCCGCCAGCACCGGAAAACCTGAATTCATATCTTGACATGAATATATCGCTCCTTTTCCTGTAATTGTTACTTGGAAGCCTTGGCACGCTCGATAACCTTGGCGTACTCGGCTGTATACTCGGGCTTTGTCTCATCTTTGTAGAGAACACCGGTCAGAACCTTGCCTTGCAGCTGCTCGGCGGTCATCTTTTCAGCAGCCTTGACCGGCACGGCAACTTCTTTCAGACGGTTCATCATCTCGATGACCGACTTGTATTTGTTGCGACGACCGTAGGTGGTCGGGCAGTCATCCAGAATTTCAACAACCGAGAAGCCCTTGTGCTGGATCGCTTCCACGATCAGCTTGTCGATCTGGTTGGCATGGAAAGCGGTGCCGCGAGCAACAAAAGTAGCACCGGCGCCGATCGCCAGCTTGGCGATATCGAAGCAGGGATCCGGGTTGCCGTAGGGGGTGGTGGAAGCCTTGTGTCCGGTGGGAGTTGCGGGAGAGAACTGGCCGCCGGTCATGCCGTAGATGTAATTGTTCATGATGATGTAGGTCATGTCGATATTGCGACGGCAGGCGTGGATGAAGTGGTTGCCGCCGATGGCGGTGCCGTCGCCATCGCCGCCGCACAGAATAACGTTCATCTCCGGTTTGGCCAGCTTGACGCCGGTGGCGAATGCAGCCGCACGGCCATGGGCGGTGTGCAGGGTGCAGCAGTCGATGTAACCGGGCAGACGTGAAGCACAACCGATACCGGAAACGATAGCGGTATTTTCTTTCTTCAGGTTGAGGGTGTCCATAGCGCGGATCAGCCCTTTCATGACGATGCCGTGGCCGCAGCCCGGGCACCAGATGTGGGGCAGTTTTCCTGGACGGATATACTTATCGTAATCAAAAGACATGGTTATTTAACCTCCTTGATCTTCTCAACAATCTGGTCAGGATTAATCGGCTCGCCATCAACACGGAAGATGCCGAGAACCGGAACCTTGCCCTGTGCGCAGCGTTCCAGTTCGATGGAACACATACCCAGGTTCATTTCCGGAATTACAAAACCTTTGACTCTGGAAGCCAGCGCCTTGATCTGCTTATCCGGGAAGGGCCAGAAGGTTTTTATGCGGAACATACCGGCCTTGATACCCTGCTCGCGGGCAACGTTAACGGCATAACGAGCCGAACGGGACGTCGAGCCATAGGCAACCACGACAACGTCAGCATCGTCGAGCATATACTCTTCAAAGCTGGCGATATCATCCACATTTGCTTCTACCTTGCGAACCTGACGCTCTTCCTCAGCCTGAACGATCTCGGCCTTGGTGGTCGGGAAACCGTCCTGCATCTTGTTAAGGCCAGTAACGTGGAACTTGTAGCCGGAACCGAAAGCTGCCAGAGGGGGCACGTCACCAAAACTGGTGTCGTACGGCTTGTACTGCTCGGGCGGAACAGTCGGTGTTTTACGGTCCAGAACTTCAACTTCACCCGGCTCGGGGAAGACAATCCGCTCACGCATGTGAGCAACGATCTCATCCGGCATGACCATTACCGGCGTGCGGTATTTTTCGGAAAGGTTAAAGGCCCGGATAACTTCGTCATAGGTTTCCTGAACAGATGCCGGGGTCAGGCAGATGGCCGGATGGTCACCGTGGGTTCCCCACTTGGCGCACATCACGTCAGACTGGGACGGGCCGGTCGGCATACCGGTGGAGGGACCGCCGCGCATGACGTTGAATACAACACAGGGGATCTCGGCGATGCAGCCATAGCCGATCAGTTCCTGCTTCAGGGACAGTCCTGGGCCTGAAGTGGACGTAAGAACCTTGGAGCCGGCCAGAGATGCGCCCAAAATGGCGGCCATGGCGCCGATTTCATCTTCCATCTGAACAAATTTACCGCCGACCTTGGGCAGTTCAACAGACATGACCTCGGCAACCTCGGTCGATGGTGTGATCGGGTACCCGCCAAAAAAAGTGCAGCCGGCATATAATGCACCGTGAGCTGCGGCTTCGTTACCCTGCATGAACGCTACTTTTTTAGCCACTTTTTATTTCCTCCTGTCGAATTTATTCGGCACTGACTTTGATTGCAAAATCCGGGCAACGCAGTTCGCACTGCATGCACTTGATACAGGCTTCCAGGTTCTTGACGCCAACGACAAAACCGCGCATCTCAAGAACTTTGGTGGGGCAGAACTCTACACAAATGTGACACCCCTTGCAATACTTCTCGATGATCTCAATTTTTGGCAATTTTTTCTCCATCGGTTAAAACTCCTTTTTCCCGTAATAAAAGGTGTGAAATCTGCTCTCATAACATGGCAAAAGAAGGGCGGAGAGCTCCGCCCTTCTTTTGCCGTTATACCTTGGTCTTATATATGACCGATAAATCTATTTCATGCTTCCAACCAGCTCTTTAACTGCCGCAACGGATTTGTCCATCATTGCCTGCTCTTCAGCGTCAAGCTTGAACTGGATGATGTTTTCGACACCCTTCTCGCCCAGAACAGCCGGTACGCCCACATAGAAGCCGTTGACGCCGAACTCGCCCTGCAGGTAGCAACAGGTCGGCAGAACGCGCTTCTGATCCTTGAGGATCGATTCAGCCATGGCGATTGCGGAAGAAGCCGGGGAGTAGAAAGCGGAACCGGTTTTCAGCAGAGCAACAACCTCTCCGCCGGCGCCACGGGTGCGCTTAACCATGGCGTCCATGACTTCCTTGGCTTTAGCGGCATCCTTGTATTTCTGCTCCAGCAGTTCCATGACCGGAATACCGTTAACGCTGGCATAACGAACCAGCGGAACCATATCATCACCGTGACCGCCAAGAGTCATTGCGGTAACATCCTTGACCGATACGCCCAGTTCCCAGGCGATGAAGGAAGCAAAGCGTGCGGAATCCAGTACACCAGCCTGACCGATAACGCGATTGTAGGGGAAGCCGGTAATTTTCTGGCAGAGAGTAACCATCGCGTCCAGAGGATTGGAGATAACAATGACGATTGAATCAGGAGCGTAAGTTTTGATGCCTTCAGCAACCGAAGTCATGATCTTGGAGTTAACCTCGATCAGATCATCGCGGCTCATGCCCGGTTTGCGTGGCAGACCGGCGGTGACGATAACAACATCGGAACCCTTGATGTCTTCGTAGCTGTTGGTACCTTTCAGATTTACATCGTAGCGGTCAACCGGACCAACTTCTGCGATGTCCAGCATCTTGCCTTGTGGCAGGCCCTCGACGATGTCGAAAAGAACAACATCACCAAGCTCACGCAGTGCGCAAAGCTGAGCCAAAACGCCACCGATCTGTCCGCCACCGATTAGGGAAATCTTTTTACGTGCCATACTGTTTTCTCCTTTTGTGGGTTGATATAACAAATAGTGCAGTTACAACAGAATGTCGCGCCTGCAATCTGTCTTAAAAAGTTTACTTCATGTTCTCGATCAGGGCATCCGCAAATCCGGAGCAGGAAAGCAGTATCGCGCCCTGCATCATGCGCTCAAAATCATAGGTTACCCGCTTTTGCCCGATGGTTCTGTCTATCGACCTGACGATCATGTCGGCCGCTTCCTGCCAGCCCATATATTCAAGCATCATGACACCGGACAAAATCACAGAACCGGGGTTTACTTTATCAAGATTGGCATACTTGGGAGCCGTGCCGTGGGTTGCCTCAAAGATGGCGTGCCCGCTAACATAGTTTATATTCGCTCCGGGAGCAATACCTATTCCGCCAACCTGAGCTGCCAGAGCATCGGAGAGAAAATCCCCTTCCAGATTCATGCAGGCCAGAACATCGAACTCCTTGGCTCTTGTCAGAACCTGCTGGAGCGTAATATCGGCAATGGTATCCCTGATCAGCAGAAGTTTTTTCCATTGACCGCGTCCATGGGTCGGCATCAGCTTGAGCGCTTCTTCAACTTCAGCGCAAATATCCGCCTGCTGCTGGGGAGTCATCATGTCAAAACCCGGATCTATCTTTCGGGCGTTCGCCTCAACAGTGAGATCGTTATTACGATCTTTATTATCAATGATCCAGCTTTCACGCTCGCAAACCACCTGCTCACGAAACTCACTGCGTGCCAGATCGTAACTCCAATCCTTGAAGGCGCCTTCGGTGAATTTCATGATATTGCCCTTATGGACAAGAGTTACTGACTTGCGTTTGTGCCTGAGAGCATACTCTATCGCTGCACGCACAAGGCGTTCGGAACCTTCTTTAGAAATCGGCTTGATACCGATGGAAGAGGTTTCGGGGAAACGGATCTTGTCGACGCCCAGTTCTTTGATCAGAAAGCTGATGACACGGTTACATTCGTCAGTACCCTGCATCCATTCGATGCCGGCGTAGATATCTTCGCAATTCTCACGAAAGATAACCATATCCACATCTTCCGGCTTTTTAACCGGCGATGGCACACCCTGGAACCAGCGAACCGGACGAAGACAGACATACAGGTCAAGCAGGTGTCGTAAAGCAACATTCAAAGAGCGGATTCCACCACCTATGGGAGTAGTCAGGGGGCCTTTGATACCTACCCGAAATTCCTTGAAGGCCTTGACAGTTTCATCAGGCAACCATGCCTGGTCGCCCATGGTGTCACGGAACATGTTGAAAGGTTTTTCGCCGGCATAAACCTCCATCCAGGAGATCTTCCGCGTTCCGCCATAGCACTTTTCAATGGCGGCATTAAAAACACGCACTGAAGCTTTCCAGATATCTTTGCCGGTTCCATCGCCTTCTATGTAAGGAATAACAGGGTTGTTCGGCACGTTCAGTCTGCCGTTGCCGCCCATGGTGATTTTCTCACCCTCTGGGACTGTCAGATAACTGTACCCCATCATTTTCCCTTCCATAGAATTCAGCTTGAAAAAGCTGTACAGCAGAATCTAGAGAAGGGAGAGAAGCACGAAGGCTTCTCTCCCTTTAATTACATCAGATAATTGAATCAATGATGGCATTCAGAGTTGCACTGGGGCGCATCGCTTTTTCAGTTTTAACCGGATCCGGCTGATAGTAGCCGCCGATATCCTGTGGTTTGCCCTGGGCACCGATCAGTTCCTCATTGATCTTGGCTTCGTTATCCTGAAGCTGCTTGGCTACCTTGGCGAAGCGTTCTGCCAGTTCCTTGTCCTTGGTCTGCGCTGCCAGCGCCTCGGCCCAGTACATGGCCAGGTAGAAGTGGCTGCCACGGTTATCGATCTGACCGACTTTACGAGCCGGGTTCTTGTTCTGATCAAGGAATTTGGTATTGGCCTGATCAAGGGTGTCAGCCAGAAGTTGGGCCTTTTCGTTTTTAAAGGTCGCTGCCAGATGCTCCAGAGACACCGCCAGGGCCAGAAACTCACCAAGAGAATCCCAGCGCAGGTAGCCTTCCTGGACAAATTGCTGTACATGCTTGGGAGCCGAGCCGCCCGCTCCTGTCTCAAACAGTCCGCCACCAGCAAGCAGCGGTACTATGGAGAGCATCTTGGCGCTGGTGCCCAGTTCCAGGATCGGAAACAGGTCGGTAAGATAATCCCTCAAGGCGTTGCCGGTCACGGTGATGGTGTCCTGGCCGGCTTTAGCCCGCTCGCAGGTGAATTGCATCGCATCAACCGGAGCCATGATACGGATGTCAAGCCCTGTGGTGTCATGATCTTTCAGATATTTTTCAACTTTCAGGATCATCTGGGAATCATGCGCCCTGTTCTTATCCAGCCAGAAAACCGCCGGCGCACCGGTAGCTTTGGCTCTTCTTACCGCCAGCTTGACCCAATCCTGGATCGGCAGGTCTTTGGCCTGGCAACCGCGCCAGATGTCACCCTCTTCGACGGCATGCTGCATCAGTACGGCGCCGGATTCGTCCAGAACGCGCACGGTACCGTTGGCCGCCATTTTGAAAGTCTTGTCATGTGAACCGTACTCTTCAGCCTTCTGCGCCATGAGCCCGACATTGGAAGTTGATCCCATGGTGGTCGGATCGAACTGGCCGTTCTTTTTACAGAAATCGATGCAAACCTGATACCAGCGCGAATAGCTCCTGTCAGGAACAACGCACTTGACATCCTGAAGCTTGCCGTCGGGGCCCCACATTCCGCCGGAGTCACGGATAACGACCGGCATGGAAGCATCGATGATGATGTCGTTGCTGGCATGGAGGTTGGTGATGCCCTTGTCGGAGTCAACCATCGCCAGAGGCGGTCTTGTCTTGTAGGTTTCCTGAATATCGGCTTCAATTTCAGCCTTTTTAGCGGCCGGAAGTTTCTCAAGCTTCAGGTAAAGGTCACCCAGACCGAGGTCCGGATTAACGCCCAGTTCCTTGAAGGTGGCAGCATGCTTCTCGAATACGTCTTTGAAATAAACGGATACAAAATGCCCGAACATGATCGGATCAGAAATCTTCATCATGGTGGCCTTGAGGTGTACGGAGAACAGAATACCTTTGGCTTTGGCATCTTCAATCTGTTCTTCGATGAATTTACGCAGGGCCTTGGCGCTCATGAACGTTCCGTCAAACACCTCGCCAGCCTGCAGCGCCAGCTTCTCTTTCAGAACTGTGACCTTACCGGCCTGATCCACGAACTCGATCTTGACGTTGCCGGCTTTCTCCATGGTGATGGATTTTTCGTTCTCATAAAAATCACCGGACTCCATCCAGGATACATGGGATTTGCAATCCGGAGCCCAGGCCCCCATCTTGTGCGGATGCTTCTTGGCATATTCCTTAACAGCCTTGGCAGATCTCCTGTCCGAGTTACCTTCCCTCAAAACCGGGTTTACGGCGCTGCCCAAACATTTGCTGTATCTGGCATGCAGCTCTTTCTCGGCGTCGGTTTTCGGCTCTTCGGGGTAGTCGGGGAGCTTGTAGCCTTTCTCCTGTAACTCCTTGATGGCAGCCTTCAACTGAGGAATGGACGCACTGACGTTCGGCAATTTGATGATATTGGCTTCCAGCTTCTGAGTAAGTTCACCCAGTTCGGCCAGATAATCCGGCATTCTTTGCTCTGGCGTCAGATAATCGGGGAAGTTTGCGATGATACGCCCGGCGACGGAGATATCACGCGTCTCAACCTCAACGCCGGCTGCCTTGGTAAAGGCGTTGACAATCGGAAGCAAAGAGTACGTTGCCAGTGCCGGTGCCTCATCAATTTTGGACCAAATAATTTTTGTCGCTTGTGTCGTCATGCTCTCTCCTTAATTCAGGTTGGATACCGCTCGCTTAAAAGCTCAAATACGACTTTTTTCATATAACTACATGTTATATCATATGTTAAGGCAGGCTAAAAATTTTGTATACAATATACAAAACACCTGGGGCTGTCAAGAAAAAATATTGCGAAAAAACATAGTTCTCTAATGCATTTGTGGCACATTGATTTGACAGTTTTGAAGCGGGTTTATGAACATGAACCTGAAGGATTATACTTTGAATAAGTAATTGCAGAATTTTGACAAACAGTCATTGACGACAGAGCTTGCAGATTACTTTTTACCGGAATAACGCCGGGCTTCCACAACATCATCATGGCTGGAATGACGCGGAATGGAAAGAACCTGGCCAGGCCAGAGCCGTTTGGGATCACGAATCTGGTCACGGTTTGCACGATAAATCAGCGGCCATAGTGATGAATCGTTATATATTTCAGCTCGTCCGGCGATTTGTGGTAATGTTTCACCGCGGCGCACAGTGTACGTTGGAGGCGGAGTGGGTGTGGGCTCCTTGGCAACAGGCTTTTTTTGTGCAGCAGCCTTTGCCGCTGCTTCAGTTTCAGCCCGTTTCCGTTCCTGCTGGCGAAGTCGTTCTTCTGCGGCCAGCGCCTCACGAATCAGGCGCTCCTCCTCAAGCTGCGCAGCCAGCCGCAAAGCCAGCTGGCGTTCTTCCTCCGCCAGCCTTTGTTTCAGGCTTTGCAATTCAGAACGAAGCAGCTCGGCTTTCTGAAAAGCAAGCTGGTAATATGCATCGGCTCCCTGATGGTCTGATCTGACATGGTAAACGGCATCACCGTGCTCAAAGGTTTCCAGAAGGTTACGGTATTCCTGGGGGAACAGGCGGAGGGCATTCTGCTGATCAAGCTCTTCAATCAATGGCGCGACCCTGTTGCGCCAGGTTGGTGAAGGAGCGCTGCAGGCCGCCAGCAGCATGGTGAACAAAACTATGCACGCTGGCAGGCGGCCCATAGGTAAATTTTATCCCTGCTTTTCCACAAGTCGGACTCCCAGTTCGCGGAGCTGCTTGTTATCAACCAGGGATGGCGCTTCAGACATCATGCAGGCGCCCTTCTGGGTTTTGGGGAAGGCGATAACATCCCGGATCGAATCACTGCCGGTCAGCAGCATGATCAGACGATCCATGCCGAAGGCGATCCCGCCGTGCGGCGGTGTACCGAAATCAAGGGCATCCAGAAGAAAGCCGAATTTGCTGCGGGCCGATTCCACCGACATCCCCAGCAGTTTGAACATCAAGGACTGAACCTGCTCCTGATGGATCCTGATCGATCCGCCGCCGATCTCGTTGCCGTTCAGTACCAGGTCATAAGCTTTGGCCCGGCAGCGGCCCGGATCGGATTCGACAAACTCCAGATCCTCGTCCATCGGTGCGGTAAAGGGATGATGCACTGCGGCCCAGCGGCCTTCCTCTTCATCCCATTCCAGAAGTGGGAAGTCGGTCACCCAGACAAAACGGAAATCATCCTTGTTGGTCAACTTGAGAATGTTAGCCAGATGGTTGCGCAATTTGCCGAGCGAATCGTTGACGACCTTGGGCTTATCGGCCACGAAGAACAGCAGATCCCCCTCTTCGGCAGCAAAGATCCTGTTCATCTCGGCAATCTCTTCCGGGGTGAAAAACTTGGCGATCGGCGAATGCCACTCGCCGTTCTCGATTTTGACGTAAGCCAGGCCCTTGGCGCCGTATATCTTGACGAACTCGGTCAGGTCGTCGATATCCTTGCGGGAGAACTTCGCGCAGCCCTTGGCGTTCAGTCCCTTGATGATGCCGCCCTTGGAAGCCACATCGGCAAAGACCTTGAAGCCGGATGCCTTGACCAGTTCGGTCAGTTCGCACAACTCCATGCCGAAACGGAGATCCGGGTTATCGACCCCGAAACGTCTGATGGCTTCGGCGTAGGTGATGCGCTCCACCGGCAGTTGAATATCGATTCCTTTGGCTTCTTTGAAAACCCTGGCGATCAAACCCTCCATGACGGTGATGATGTCTTCGCGGTCGATGAACGACATCTCGCAGTCGATCTGGGTGAATTCCGGTTGACGGTCGGCACGCAGGTCCTCGTCGCGGAAGCAGCGCACAACCTGGAAATAACGGTCGAACCCGGAGATCATCAGAATCTGTTTGAAGATCTGTGGAGATTGCGGCAGGGCGTAGAAATGTCCCTGGTTGATGCGAGAAGGCACCAGAAAGTCGCGGGCCCCTTCCGGCGTTGACTTGGTCAGAAAGGGTGTTTCCAGTTCAATAAAGCCGTTCTCGCTCAAATAGGAGCGGGTTACCTGGGCGACTTTGGAACGTAATATCAGATTGTGTTGAAGCTGTGGCCGACGCAGATCCAGGTAGCGGTATTTCAGACGAATGTTCTCGTTGATGTCACTGTGTTCGTCGAGCATGAACGGCAGCGGTTTGGAGCGGTTGAGCAGCTTGCATTCCAGCACCTGAATCTCCACCTCGCCGGTCTTCATGGCGGGGTTGACAGTGCCTTCCGGACGCGGAATAACTTTGCCCTTGACAGCCAGAACGAATTCACTGCGCACCGATTCGGCCACAACGTGAGCACCGGCGTTAACTTCGGGGTCGAAGACGATCTGGGCTATTCCCTCGCGATCGCGTAGATCGATAAAAATCAACCCGCCATGGTCACGGCGGCGCAGCGCCCACCCCATCAGTATCACTTCCCTGCCGATGTCGCTTGCCCGCAGGTCGCCGCAATAATGTGTCCTTTTCCAGCTGCCGAGTGTATCCATACAAACCTCCGATAAGAATTATTAAAAACTGTAGGTATTCAATTAATCAACTTGCCGATATTACCAAAGCGGGGGCGGAGTTTTTCCCGATCCCAGGACCAGTATTTGATAAATGCCAATCCCTTGATCTGGTCCCGCTTGACAAACTTCCAGAAACGGCTGTCGTAGGAACGATCCCGATTGTCCCCCATCACGAAATACGAATCAGCCGGCACCGTCACCGGCCCAAAGGTATCGCGCGGATTCATCTCCTTGGGGATCAGATCCTTTTCCTTGTGCACTTCGTGCGGATTATCATACGGTTTGCCGTTGACATAGACTTTTTTCTCCTTGCCTTCAACCACATCCCCAGGCGTGCCGACGATCCGCTTGATAAAGTCCTTGCTGGGATCTTCCGGGTATTCAAAGACGATTACGTCACCCTGTCGGGGATCACGAAGGATCAGGACACGTTTGTCATTAAATGGCAGCTTGGTGCCATAAATGAACTTGCTGACCAGCAGATGATCGCCGATCGCCAGCGTATCCTCCATCGAACCGGACGGTATCTTGAAAGCCTGTACCAGATAGGTGCGGATGACCAGCGCCAGCAGAATCGCAATGGCAATTGATTCGGCATATTCACGGATCAGGCTTTTCTTTCTCACAGCCGGTTCCGGTTGTTGAACAGCTGGATCGAGGGAGGTTTCGGTATGTTCTTGCATGCAGGTTCCTTTTATCAGCGGCATGACAACGACACTGATGTAGTTCTATTCGACCTTTAGTATTGCCAGGAAGGCTTCCTGGGGCAATTCGACGTTACCCACATTCTTCATGCGTTTTTTGCCTTCCTTCTGCTTCTCCAGCAGTTTGCGTTTTCGGGTGATGTCGCCTCCGTAGCACTTGGCCAGAACGTCCTTGCGCATTGCCTTGACCGTTTCACGGGCAATGACCTTGTTGCCGATCGCAGCCTGGATCGCGACCTCGAACATCTGCCGCGAAATCAGCTCCTTCATCTTCGACACCAGCTCACGTCCGCGGAAGTAGGCTTTTTCGCGATGCAGGATAAGTGAGAGAGCATCAACGACTTCGCCGTTGATCAGCACATTCATCCGCACCAGATCGCTGCGGCGATATTCCAGATGCTCGTAATCCAGGGAGGCATAGCCCCGGGTGATAGATTTGAGGCGGTCGTAGAAATCAAGGACGATTTCGTTCAGGGGCAGCTCGTAAATGATCATGACCCGGGTGGGAGTCAGATACTTGATCTCGCGCTGGACGCCGCGTTTGTCCTCGCACAGGGCCAGCACCCCGCCCACAAATTCATTGGGCACATGGATATGGGCCAGAATGAAGGGTTCTTCCAGATATTCCATGCTTTGCAGTTCCGGCATCTGATTGGCACTCTGGATGGAATAGACCTCGCCATTCATCCTGTGTACCCGATAGACAACGGTCGGTGCGGTTGTGATTAGATCAAGCGCGAATTCCCGTTCCAGACGTTCCTGGATGATCTCCATGTGCAGCAGTCCCAGGAAACCGCAGCGGAAGCCGAAGCCGAGCGCCAGAGAAGTTTCCGGCTCGTAGGAAAAGGAGGAGTCGTTCAGCTTGAGCTTGGCCAGCGCGTCACGCAATTGTTCATACTGGACGGTATCGATCGGATACAGCCCGGAAAACACCATGGGCTGAACTTCCTTGAAACCATCCAGCGGCACGGCGCACTGCCGCTGCAGCAGGGTAACCGTATCGCCAACCTTGGCGTCAGCCACATCCTTGATGCCGGCAATCACAAAACCGACCTCTCCGGCAGACAGTTGTGGCACTTCGCGCATGACCGGAGCAAAAACCCCCACCTTGAGAGCCTCAAAGGAGCTGTTGGTGGCCATCAGCTGGATTTTGTCTCCTTTTTTGAGAGTGCCGTCGAAGATCCGCACCAGAATGATAACGCCCTGGTACTGATCATACCAGGAATCGAACAGCAGCGCCTTGAGCGGCGCGGCCGCATCACCCTTGGGAGGCGGTATTTTGCGAACGATCTCTTCCAGTATTTCCTTGGTGCCGATGCCCTCCTTGGCGCTGGCCCGGACCGCATCATGGGCATCAATGCCGATGATCTCTTCGATTTCCTGGATAACCCGTTCCGGATCGGCCGCCGGCAGGTCAATCTTGTTCAGCACAGGGAAGACTTCCAGGTTTATGTCCAGAGCCAGATAAACATTGGCCAGGGTCTGGGCCTCGACCCCCTGGGAGGCGTCCACCACCAGCAGCCCCCCTTCGCAGGCGGCCAGAGAGCGGGAAACCTCGTAGGTAAAGTCAACGTGGCCGGGGGTGTCGATCAGATTGAGGATATAGTCCCGTCCATCGTCGGCGCGATAATTCAGCCGCACGGTCTGGGCCTTGATCGTGATGCCACGCTCCCGCTCAAGATCCATCTTGTCAAGGAACTGGTTCTGTTTTTCGCGATCGGATACGGTGCCGGTATACTCCAGCAGCCGGTCCGCCAGCGTGGATTTACCGTGATCAATGTGGGCGATGATGGAGAAATTGCGAATTCTGCTGATATCCATGGAACCCTTCGTTGTACATAAGAATCGGACTGTGCAGAATAAATAAAGATGGCTGGAATGTAAAGGGCAAAAGGGGGCTTTGGTTCACAATCAAAACATAAAGCGCCGCATGCTGACATTCTGCAGCAACCCGATCCCGACCATCGAGGTGATCATCGACGTGCCGCCGTAGGAGAAGAACGGCATCGGCACACCGACCACCGGAAACAATCCGATAACCATCCCCATATTGATGACAAAATGCCAGAACAGCATGGCCGTCACCCCCACCGCCAGCAATCCGCCGAAACGGTCGTTGCAGCGCCGGGCAATATTCAGGCCCCACAATATCAGCAACAGGTACAGGATCATCAGCAGCAGACAGCCGACAAAGCCCCACTCTTCGGCAAATACCGAAAAAGCGAAGTCGGTATGCTGCTCGGGGAGAAACTTAAGTTGGGACTGGGTTCCCTGGATAAAGCCCTTGCCGGTAATTCCGCCCGATCCGACGGCTATTTTGCTCTGGATGATGTGGTAACCGCTGCCGAGCCGTGAACGTTCCGGATTGAGAAAATCAAGCACACGGTTTTTCTGGTAGGGGCGCAGATAGAATGACCAGCCGATCCAGGCCATCGGAATTGTTACCAGAGTAAAAGTCACGATCGTGCTCCAGCGCAGGCCGACGTAAAAGGTCATGGAAACAGCGATCAGAACCACCAGGACGGCGGTGCCCAGATCGGGCTGTTTCATGATCAATGCCGCCGGCAGAGCCAGTATTCCCAAAGGGAAAAGAACATCCTTGATGGTCAGACCGTCAATTGTGTGAAAATTATTGAAGAAACGGGCAATCGTAATAATGATGACGATCTTCATCAGCTCCGACGGCTGCACATTGAACAGCCCCAGATTCAGCCAGCGGGTGGCGCCCATGGAGGCCCGGCCGAAAATCAGCACCGCAAGCAGCAGCAGCACGATAAAACCGTAAAGCCAGTATGACAGGTCTTCCAGCAGATGATAATCAACGCTGCAGACAAGCAGTGAGATCGTTATTCCCGTCAGCATCCAGTAGAACTGTTTGGTATAATAGGCAGCCCCCACGATCTTGTAGGAGTTTGTGGCGCTGTAAATATTCATGATGCCCAACAGGCACACAACCACCACAAGTCCGGCCAATACCCAGTCGAAGTTTGTCAGGAGTCGACGATCAATCATTGGCGGCATCCTTATCAGCAGCTCCATCAACGGCAGCAGGCTCGGCGGCGCCGGTCGGCTCTTCCGCGCTTTCCGTATCCGAATCTCCAGCTTTTGAAGATCCGGCCGGTTCCTTTCTGGCCGGTTTCTTGCTTTCGAAATAGGCCCTCAATATTCTGCCGGCAATCGGCGCGGCGGCCGAACCGCCATGTTCGCCATGTTCCACCACAACTGCCACGGCAATCTCGGGCTTGTCAAAAGGTGCAAAGGCGACAAACAGGGCATGGTCGCGGAATTGATAAGGAGTACTGCGTTTGCTGTCCCGCAGCTTGACCACCTGGGATGTGCCGGTTTTACCGGCCACCCTGACATCGTAGAGCCGGGACTGGGCTCCGGTACCGCCCCGCTCGTTGACAACCGCAAACAAGCCCTGTTTGACCAGACGGAATGACTCTTTCGGGAAGGATGCTGTTCCGATAACCTCCGGCTTGGTTTCACGAAGCGTTTTTCCGTCGGCATCGACGATCCGCTTTACCAAGTGTGGCCGGTAGATGGTGCCCTCGTTGGCAACCGTGGCGATCATTGAAGCCAGCTGAATCGGCGTTGTCAGAACATATCCCTGGCCGATTGCGACCGGCAGCGTCTCACCCTGAAACCAGCGCTTGCCGAAACGTTCCAGTTTCCATTCAGAAGTCGGGATCAGGCCCGGTTTTTCATTCTGCAGCTCGACCCCCAGCGGAGAACCCAGCATGAATGCCTTGGAAGCGGCGGCAATTTTATCCACGCCCAGTTTTTCTCCAAGCTGATAATAATAGACGTCACAGGATTCCCGCAGGGACTTGCGCAGGTTTGTGTTTCCGTGGCCCCTCCTGTTCCAGCATTTGAAGGTGGAGGTTCCCAGGCTGTAGGATCCGCCGCAGTTTACCGAGCTGGAGTCGTTGATCACGCTGTCCTGCAGGCCGGCCAGAGCAGTAACGATCTTGAACGTCGAACCGGGCGGATACTGGCCGCTCAAAGCCTTATTCTCAAGCGGTCGCCGCTTGTCCTCCAGGTAGCCTTTCCAAATATCGGGCGGCAGCTTGCCACTGAAGAGCGCCGGGTCGAAACCGGGATTGCTGACAAAAGCGAGGATTTCTCCACTGTTGACGTCCATGGCAACCGCGGCGCCAGCCTGCTCGCCAAAAGCTTTTTCAGCCTTTTTCTGTATCTCGGCATCGATGGTCAGCACGACGCTGTTACCAACGGTGGGATGGGTTTCCGAGATTGTGCGCAGCACCCTGCCGCGGGCATCCACCTCGAACTGACGCCCGCCGTCTTCACCGTGCAGCTCATTTTCCAGGGCACGTTCGATGCCGTTTTTACCGATGTAGTCACCGGGGTTATAGTCCTCGAAATTCTTCAGATTCAGTTCTTTTTCGGATATTTCCCCGATATACCCCAGCAGATGCGAGGCTAGCACACCGTTTGAATACTCCCGCACCGGCTTCATCTCAATTTCGACTCCCGGCAGGCGTAAACGGTTTTCCTCTACCATTTCGACCTGATCACGCGTGATATTGGAAGCGAGTACGATCGGGTAGTACTTGGCACGCCCCTTGTTCTTGTCCCAGCGCTCGGCCATTTCTCCCCGCTCGATTCCCAGAAGCGATGACAACTGGGTCAGAAGCGCTTCCTTATCCTTTACCTCCTGGGGCACCACTGCCAGGCTGAACGAGGGGCGGTTACTGACCAGCACGGTCCCGCTGCGGTCCATGATCGCGCCCCTGAAGGCCGCCACCGGCACGAAGCGAAGCCGGTTGTTTTCTGACATGGCCTGATAATCGTCGGCATTCAGGATTTGCAGATGCCACAATCGCGCCAGTAAAAGAAAAAATACGGCGCCCACAATGAATGACAGCACCAGTATTCTTTGTTTGGATTCCAGAACTTCTCGAACAAAGCGCCGTTCTTTCATGCTGTTTCCAACTGGCAGTCGAAACCGGGAAAAAGGGTTACGAGCGATGCGGCAAATGAGTTGACCAAAAGGCGGGGTATGATATCGGAAATCATCGAATAGGCTATTTCCGGAGAACTGGTCATCATGATCAGCAGCAGGAGATTGAGCGTAAATCCGCCCAAAGTGGCACCAGCCACGGTCAGGACAAACAAAATCGCGCTATCGGCGTACAAGCGGTCCGATACGCTGCGGATCAGCAGAAAAACGACCAGAAACGTGAAGGCATCCAGTCCGAGATACAGCCCGCTGAACACATCATTAAACAAACCCAGCAGCCAAGACAGGGGGGCGCCAATTTCAAAAGGAAAGCGCAGTGCCATGAAGACCATGATCACCAAAAGCAGGTCGGGCTTGAAGGGGGGACGAAAAAACACGGGAAACACGGCCGCCTGCAGAACCAGGGCAGCCAGAATCAAACCGGACAGCAGCAGCATGGTCCGTCTACTCATAACCGCCACTCAAAACCACCAGAACTTCTTCCAGATGGGCCAGGTTAACGCTGGGGCGAATCGACACCGTTTGAAAAACACCGTATTCACCGCGTTTAACCATGGTTACTTCGCCAATCGGGAGCCCTTTTTGAAAAATGCCGCCGATTCCGGATGATATTACCTGATCACCGACCTTGACGTCCTCTTCGCGGGTTGTGAATTCGAGCGTACAGAGCATTTCAGACTTGCCCTTGACGACACCGCGAGCACGTGAGCGCTGGATAGTTGCGGCAATGCCGCTGGCGTGGTCGGTCAGCAGAACAACCCGTGATGTGGAATTTGCAACCTTGACAATCTGACCGACAATGCCATCGGCGGCAACCACCGCCATCCCCTCGCGGATTCCGCTGGAACTGCCGCGATTCAGTATCAGGGTGCGAAACCAGGACGTGGTATCCTCACCGATCACCTCGGCCGCGATGGTCGGCGTCTTGACGTTCTTCTTCATATCCAGCAAGCGCTCCAGGCGCTGATTGGTCAGCAACAGTTCGTTGCGCTCGCGCACCCGTTCGTTAAGTACGCGGACATCTTCGCGCAAGCGCAGGTTTTCCCGATGGGTGTCAACCAGACTGACATACCCGTCCCAGACATCCTCCACCAAACCGCTCAAGCGGTAAAAGGGCTGAAAAACCGGCGCCATGACACTCAACAGACCCCTTTCAACCGCATTGGCTTCGCGACTGCGGGGAACATTCAACGAGAATACGATTAGAGCGGCCAGAATGCCGACTCCGGTCACCACAGCGAAGAGATATTTCTTGATGAACTCCATCGTCAGTGTCTACCTTGCAAATCAGAGCGACCCGCACAGATCAATTTCACTGTACACCCGCAGCAGATAATCCTTGTATGAAGAGTTGGGAGTAGCATCGATCACCCGTTTCATGCCCTGGCAATCCAGAAAACCGCGCCGCAGCGCAATTTCCTCAAGGCAGGCGATCTTAAGCCCCTGCCGCGATTCAATCGTTTCAATAAAGTTGCTGGCCTCCAGCAGACTACGGTGAGTGCCGGTATCCAGCCAGGCGATCCCGCGCCCCAGTTTTTCAACCATCAGCTGGCCGCGCTGCAGATATTCCAGATTGATATCGGTTATTTCCAGCTCGCCCCGCGGCGACGGCTTGATTTCCTTGGCAATTTTCACGACCTTTTCGTCATACAGATACAAACCGGGAACTGCATAATGCGATTTGGGCAGTTTCGGCTTTTCCTCGATGCTGAGAACCGTGCCCTCCCGGTCAAACTCGACCACGCCATAGCGTTCGGGATCGTGAACCTGGTAGCCGAAGACCCGGGCTCCCCCCTGGAATTCTGAAACGATCTTGTCCAGATTCATCTTGCCGTAGAAAATATTGTCACCCAGAATCAGGCAGACCGGCTGATTGTCGATAAACTCCTCGCCAACCAGAAACGCCTGGGCGATTCCTTTAGGCTCTGGCTGAACCTTGTAGCTGATCGTAATGCCCCAGCGGGAACCATCCCCCAGCAACGCTTCAAAACGGGGAGTATCCAGCGGCGTCGAAATCAGCAGAATATCCTTGATGCCGGCCGCCATCAGAGTCGCCAGCGGATAATAGATCATCGGCTTGTCGTACACCGGCTGTAATTGCTTGCTGGCCACCAATGTCAACGGATAAAGACGGCTGCCGGCCCCGCCGGCGAGTATGATTCCCTTGCGGATACCTCTGGTCATAAAAACTCCTCGGCTGATTTATAAACTTCGGTTAGGTATCACGTTACCGTAAGCGGTGTCAAACCGGATTAACATCCAGGGTCAGACTTTCTGCAGCCCTCAACAGATCATCAAACACGGGTGTACTCTCCGGGAGATGACACTCCTCTTCCGCACCATAGCCGGTCCGGACAAGAATTGTACCGCAGCCGGCAGCCTGACCGGCTGAAATGTCAGCCAGCTTGTCACCGATCATGACCGATGATGTAAGATCGATATCGTAGCGCCGTGCGGCCTCCTTCAGCATGCCCGGCAACGGTTTCCGGCAGCTGCAGGGCAGAGAATAGCTGCCGCGACCGTCGGGATGATGGGGGCAATACAACCAGGCATCGACCCGCGCCCCATATTTGTGCAGCTCCGCAGCGATGTGGCGATGCAGGATTTCCACATCCTCTTCGGTATAATAGCCGCGGGCCACGCCGGACTGGTTCGTGACCACCACCACCAGGAAACCGGCCTGGTTCAGCAGGCGAACGGCCTCCACCGCACCCGGAATAAATTCGAAATCCGCGATCAGGTACAGATACTCTTTCTCCACATTAAGGGTACCGTCCCGATCCAGAAAAACAGCCCGCCGCATCAAATCCCCCATAACAATTGTTTCGTAAAATTTAACCTACTGATTTATTTGGCTATTCATACAGAGAAGCATTGACAATCCGCAATTAAAAAAACTATAACACCCTTTATCAACGGTAAGGGAGAACTATCAGTGATCAAGACCAACAACCTGAAAATCACCGCCATCACACCAATAATAGCTCCGGCCGATCTGCGCCAGGTTTTTCCGTTATCGGAAAGAGACCGCACCTTCGTCAGCAGGAGTCGTGAACAGCTCAAGAACATCATCCAGCGCAAAGATCGCCGCCTGATGGTGGTGGTCGGCCCCTGTTCGATCCACGACACGGAAGCGGCTGTTGAATATGCCAAACGTTTGTCGGCACTTTCGCGCCAGGTTGAAGACCAGCTGCTGCTGATCATGCGGGTCTATTTTGAAAAACCGCGCACAACGGTCGGCTGGAAAGGGTTGATCAATGACCCGGACATGAACGGAACACACCTGATATCCAAAGGGCTCGGCATTGCCCGCGGATTGTTGAGCCGTATTACGGCCCTGGAAGTTCCGGTGGCCAACGAGATGCTCGATCCGATCACCCCCGAATATGTGGCCGACATGATCAGTTGGGGCGCCATCGGCGCACGCACAACCGAATCCCAGACTCATCGCGAGATGTCCAGCGGACTTTCCTTCCCGGTCGGCTTCAAAAATGGCACGGACGGCAACCTCCAGATCGCGATAGACGCCATGAAGGCGGCCCAGCACCCCCACAGTTTTCTCGGCATCAACCGTGAAGGGCGGACTTCTATCATCCAGACCAGCGGCAATCCGGATGTGCATATCGTCCTGCGCGGGGGATCCAAAAAAGTGAATTACCATCCCGAGGACATCGCCCACACCGAAGAATCCCTCAAAAAGAACAATCTACCGCCGACCATCATGGTCGACTGCAGCCACGGAAACTCCAACAAGGATTACCAGAAACAGCCCGAAGTACTGGCAAGCGTGGTGGATCAGATCCTGGCCGGCAACACGTCGATCTCGGGCGTAATGATCGAAAGCTACCTGGAGGCCGGCAACCAGAAGATCCCGAGCGACTTGTGCCAGCTAAAATACGGCGTATCAATCACCGATGCCTGTATCGACTGGGCCACCACCGAACGGATCCTGCTGGATGCCCACAGAAAACTGCAAACGAGAAAGTGACAAAACGGGGCGCAAACCACTGCGCCCCGCCCTTTTTACTTTCCACACCCTTCGGCACTATTCAGAAAAACCTGACAAACAGAAAAAGCCCCAGCATGGCAATGCCGATGGCCAGTTTGCCGGCCATACCGACCGCCATCCCGACCACGGTGCCGAAACCGGCGCGGCTGGCCTGATCCAGGGTGCGCTGCAGCGACAACTCGCCCAGCACCGCGCCAGCCATTGGTCCCAGCAGAATGCCCGGCAGACCAAAAAACATCCCGACAATCCCCCCCAGAGCGGCGCCGAACATGGCCCGATTCGATCCGCCGTACTTCCTGACTCCCAGAATCGAAGCCGCAAATTCCACCAGATAGGTCAGCGCCGCCAGGGCTGCCAGAACCAGCAGGGTTCCAAGTCCGACATAACGGAAATCCTCCGCCCAGGCGCCGAAAAGCAAGCCCAGAAACAGGAAAGGGGCGCCCGGCAAAAACGGCAGCAGCATGCCGCACAAGCCAGTTAAGGCCAGAACAGCACCGATGATCCAGAGGATAAGTGATTGTTCAGTCATGGGGGCTTTTTCCTGATCTCATTCATCTGACTACAGAAAGAGAAGACCCGCACAGAGCGGGTCCGGGAATCATTTGGTAACTTCCTTTGCGGCGTCCTTTACTTTTTCCCCGACCTTTTCCATTTTTTCACCGGTTTTTTCGGCCGCCTGATCGATAGCCTTGCCGGCTTTCTCCAGCGGTCCTTCCTTTTTCTGACAGGCGGACAGACCGGCAACCAGAATTCCCAACAATACCAGTGCGACACTGCTTCTGACAATTTTAATCATGGTGGAGCTCCTTGCATAGATGAGTTTTTTCTTATGGTGAACCAGTATACAGATTTGATTTATAAAAGCAATCTTATGGAAAAGGCTGCCGGTTACGGCAAGCGCCCTTCTTGGCGCAGCTTGGCAAGCAAATCGTTGATTTTGGGCATGGCCGCCATGGCCGCCTTTTCCCCCTCCATAATGGCTTCGTTGCGGCGGCTGAAGTCAGCCGAACCGACGAAACTGACATTGGGCTTGATAACCACATCGGCCTGGCTGATCGGGATCTGGGACATATTGTTGTACATGATCTGAATCGATTTCATGATGGTTTCCGTTGTGGAGGTCGGCACAACCGAGTCGATGCCGGACGATATATCAACGGCGATAACGATATCCGCCCCGTACTTCCTGGCTACATCAACCGCCAGCGGCTTGACGACGCCGCCATCCACATAGCTGTTTCCGGAAAACTTGGCCGGCTGAAACACCCCCGGGATAGAACAGCTGGCCTGAACGGCCATGCCGGTATTGCCGTTGTTAAAGACGACACTTTCACCGGATTTGATATTGGTTGCCACAGCATAAAAAGGGATTTTGAGCTTCTCGATCGGGGCTTGGCGCACTTTTGTGTTGATGTAGTCCCGCAGCCGCTCGCCTTTGAGGAAACCGTTATCGGGTA
The DNA here is from genome assembly GCA_021850095.1 of Deltaproteobacteria bacterium. Lineage (GTDB taxonomy): Bacteria > Desulfobacterota > Desulfuromonadia > Geobacterales > Pseudopelobacteraceae > JACRCG01. Next base: position 71,065 of record JAJZRX010000003.1, on the reverse strand, counting down.
TCGTCAACTCTCCAACATCACCCCGCTCCATCGTCAGGGCGATCTTCTGCAGGGCATAGGCGTCATAACCATAGGCATACAGACTGCCGACAAAACTGCCCACGCTGGTGCCGACGATCATCTGAATCGGAACCTTGTTGTTTTCAAGTATTTTCAGCACGCCAACATGGGCGAACCCTTTGGAAGCGCCCGCACCGAGTACGAGCGCGATTTTGGCGGGACGGCGCGGCGGTGTCTGGGAGGGAGCCGTCACGGCACACCCGGAAACAATCAGACTGCAACAGATAAACAGGCAGACGGACATGACACGGAAATGGTTCATAGTTGGCCTCACTTTCGTAGTTATTGTTAGTGCACGCCGATGGATTATTTCATCAACAGAGTTGAACGGACTATTCATACATCAGACGCATACCGCCCAGAGCGCCCTTGAGTGTTCCGTCAAACGTCCCTTCCGCTCCGTCGGCCAGCATGTCCAGGTAATTGACCTTTTTCCTGGGTGGCAGGATGACTTCCGGCTCCCCCTTGATCCCGGCCTGTTTGCCGGCTTCCTCAATCGCGTCCTGCAGCGTGCCCAAACGGTCAACCAGCTTGAATCCCCTGGCCTGCTCGCCGGACAGAATGCGTCCATCGGCGATTTTTCTGACCTCCTTGACCGGCAACTTGCGTCCCTCTGCCACCGCCCTGATAAACTGTTCGTGGGTATTATCGATCACCGACTGCAGCATGGCGCGGTCCTCGGGCGAGAATTCACGCAGAGGCGAACCGGAATCCTTGTACTTTCCGGTCTTGAGCGTATGGGATTTGATGCCGATCTTGTCCATCAGCGCCTCGATGTTCGACAGCTTCAAAATCACACCGATACTGGCCGTGATGGTACCCGGATTGGCATAGATCATTGTGGCCGGAGCCGAAATATAATAGCCGCCCGATGCGGCCAGGCTGCCCATCGAAACGATGATCTTCTTCCTGGCGGCAAATTTCTTGACCTCTTCAAAGATTTCCTGCGAAGGCGCCACAATTCCACCGGGAGAATCGACCCGCAGAACCACCGCCTTGACCCCGTCCTGTTTCTGAAAATGCCTTAATTGGCGAATGGTTTCCTTGGAATCCAGGATCATCCCTTTGACTTCAACCAGGCCGATGCCGGTTTTGGTGCTCAAGGGGCTATCAGCCCCCTTCATCAGCGTCTTGGCAATCATGACCGAAACCATAAAGAGAAAGACCATGAAGAACAGACCCGCCGCCAACAGAATAACAGTTTTTTTCGACATATTCAGCCATCCTTGATCTGTTTTGGCTTTTATGAAAAGAGAGCTTCTGATACAGTTGCCCCATGAAAGCTCTAGTCCTATCCGATACCCACGGCAACACCCCGTTGGCCTTCAGAGCCCACGGACTGGCGGAACCGGTTGACATCATATTTCACCTGGGAGACGGCAGTGCCGATGCCGACCTGCTGCGGGAGGTGCTGGATGTGCCGGTCATCAATGTCGCCGGAAACTGCGATATCGGTTCCAGTGCCCCGCGGGAACTTGTCTGGACAGGAGAAGGAAAGAGAATTCTGCTGACGCATGGAGATGCCTACCAGGTAAAAAGCGGGCTGATGAAGCTTGAGCGACGTGGCCGGGAAGCCGGAGCCGATGCGGTTTTGTTCGGGCACAGCCATCTGGCAACCAATGAGTTGCGTTCGGATTTTCTGCTGGTAAACCCCGGTACGCTGTCAGTCGCAGCCAATCGTAAAACCTTTGCCATCATGGATATATCATCGGACAGAATCACTGCCAGCCACTTCGATATAGATTAGTTTTCACCATTTCTGCTTGAAGCTTCATGCCCCTTGTGCACCGCCTTTTCCAGCCTGCGCCGTCTCGGCCAGGTCACCAGAAAATCAACCGGACCTGAAAACACATACAGCAGCATGATCGAGAAGATCATCACAACCGGCTCGGCTGCCACAACGATCAGCAGAACAACCGCCAGCAGCAGAAAACCGAAGGGCTGGCGTTTGATCAAGGCCGGGTCCTTGAACGAATAATATCGGAAATTGGAAACCATCAGAAACGCCAGCAGATAGATCAGGGCCACAATCGCCAGGCGTTTGAAGGAACTGGGCCAGCCGAAATGGTGGGACAGCAGAACGGTGGAAGCGACCATGCAGGCGGCGGCCGGTGTCGGCAGTCCGACAAAGCGCTTGCTTTCAACGGTTTCAACCTGCACGTTGAAGCGCGCCAGGCGCAGTGCGCAACAGGCCAGAAACAGGAAGGCAGCCAGCCACCCCAGACGCCCAAAAGGCTTGAGGGCCCAGGCGTACATCATCAGAGCCGGCGTCACGCCGAATGCGACCACATCCGCCAGGGAATCATACTCGACTCCGAACTTGCTGGTGGTGCCGGTCATGCGGGCCACCTTGCCGTCCAGACCGTCGAAAATGGCCGATACGAAGATGAACAGCGCCGCAATCCGGAAATCCTCACTGCCGCCGTTGAGCGTCTTTACCATGCTGTAGAAGCCGGCAAACAGGCTGGCGGTGGTGAACAGGTTGGGCAGGATATAGATCCCGCGCTTGATGCTGTCGCGTTTCGTGATGGGTTCTTGCTGCAGTTCCAGACTCATGCGGCTTTGCCCTCGCTTATCCGATTCTTGCCAGCACGGTTTCGCCGGCCACGGTTTTGTCGCCGATTTTGACCAATGCTTCCGTATCTACCGGCAGATACACATCAACCCGCGAACCGAAACGGATCAACCCGTAGCGTTCGCCCCGCTTCAGCAGATCACCAACACGGGGATAACAGACGATGCGACGCGTGATCAGCCCGGCAATCTGCACGAAAGCGATCCGCACCCCTCCGACCGTCTCCAGCAGGATGCCGTTGCGCTCGTTCTCGCAGGAAGCGCGCCCGTCGCGGGCGTCGAAAAACTTTCCGCGATGATAGGAGACATCCAGCACACGGCCGTCAAACGGTACCCGATTGACGTGCACATTGAAAACCGACATGAAGATGCTGATCTTGAGCGCCTCGCTTCCCAGTGGCGTTTCAGCGACCCGCTCGGAAACGATCACGGTGCCGTCCGCCGGGGCTATGACGGCCTTTGGATCCGCCGGCGGTGTTCTTTCCGGGTTGCGAAAGAAATACAGAACAAACAGGGTCAGCAGAACTGACACCGCTGCCGGAAGGGCCAGGACGAACGAGGCCAGTTTCCAGGAAGAAAGCCCCAGAAGCAGGGTCAGTCCGACGGCAAAAGCGATGAAAGGATAACCTTCCTTGGCAAAGGGTGATGAATTGTCCATGAACATGCCTGACTCCATTAGGTGAGATACAAAACTGGATGAACGGAAAGACGCCACAAGCGCAGACACCCCTCTCCCGCAAGGGCAAAGGGGTGTCTGTCAAACGGGCTGACTAGCGCTTAATTTTTGGTCTTGTCAACAATTTTCTGGATCCAGGGCATCATGCTGCGCAAGCGCTCACCGGTCTGCTCGATCGGATGGGCGGCGTTCAGGCGGCGGCGGGCGGTCATCTCGGGGTAATTCGACATCCCCTCGAGAATGAACTGCTTGGCGTAGTTGCCATTCTGGATATTGTCCAGACACTCTTTCATGGCCGCACGGCTCTGGTCGTTGATCACCTTCGGGCCGGTGACATATTCGCCGTATTCGGCATTGTTGGAGATGGAGTAGTTCATATTGGCGATGCCGCCCTCATACATCAGGTCAACAATCAGCTTAAGCTCGTGCAGACACTCGAAATAGGCCATTTCCGGAGCATAACCGGCTTCCACCAGGGTTTCAAAACCAGCTTTCACCAACTCCACCGCACCGCCGCAGAGTACGGCCTGCTCACCGAACAGGTCGGTTTCGGTCTCATCCTTGAAGGTCGTCTCAATGATGCCGGTGCGGCCGCCGCCGATGGCGCTGGCGTAGGAAAGCGCCACATTGCGGGCATTACCGGACGCATTCTGGAAAACAGCGATCAGGTCGGGAATCCCGCCCCCCTTGACAAACTCGGAGCGGACGGTGTGACCGGGCGCCTTGGGAGCGATCATGATCACGTCCAGGTCGGCACGCGGCACGATCTGGTTGTAGTGGATGGCAAAACCGTGGGCAAAGGCCAGGGTGGCGCCCGACTTGAGTTTCGGTGCGATTTCGTCACGATAGAGGGTCGACTGAAACTCATCCGGTGTCAGGATCATCACCAGATCAGCCGTGGCAACGGCTTCAGCGACAGTTGCCACTTTTAGGCCGGAATTCTGTGCCTTGACGGCGGATGCTGATCCTTCACGCAATGCCACGGTCACATCAACGCCGGAATCTTTGAGGTTGCAGGCATGGGCGTGTCCCTGGGAACCGTACCCCACAATGGTAACTTTTTTAGATCTGATCAACGCGAGATCACAATCACGATCATAATAAACATTCATACGGGTATATCCTTCCACATAAATTTATCCGGTAAACCGGTCTAACCTGATTACATAAAACGAACGGAATTGATACTACATCCGGCTGGAGCTGTCAATGTAGAACCGGAAAGAGCCCGCCTACCCCTTCCAGCCTTTGGCGCCACGGCCGATCGTGACCGAACCGGTACGGACCAGTTCTTTCAATCCCAAGGGACGCAGCAGATCGAGGATTGCGTCAATCTTGACCGGATTGCCGGTGGCCTCGATCGTGTAGGATTTGGGTGTCACATCAATAATCTTGGCCCGGAAAATATCGACGATGCGCAGCACCTCGGCCCGGCTCTCATCCTCAGCCGTGACTTTGATCAGCGCCATTTCGCGCTCGATGCCGCTGCCGTCGGTAAAATCGATCACCTTCAGTACATCGATCAGTTTGTTGAGCTGTTTGTTGATCTGCTCCAGAATCTTGTCGTCACCGCGAGTGACAATCGTCATGCGCGAGAGCCCCTCTTCGTTGGTGGGCGCAACCGAAAGCGAGTCAATATTGAAGCCGCGCCCGGAGAAAAGACTCGCCACCCGGGAAAGCACACCAAATTCATTTTCAACCAATACCGATATTGTATGTTGCATGGCTCGTATTCTCCTTACGCGTTCAGTACCATTTCATTTAAAGACGCTCCAGCCGGCACCATCGGCAGAACTTTTTCCTCGCGGGCGATCTTGAATTCCATGATCACCGGCCCGTCCTCGGCAAAACCGGCCTTGATGACCTTTTCAACATCGTCCGGCTTGCTGGCCAGAAAACCCTTGGCGCCATAGGCGTCGGCAAGTTTGATGAAGTCGATCGGCAGCTCCATACAGGTCTGGGAATAGCGTTTGTCAAAGAACAGCTCCTGCCACTGACGAACCATGCCGAGGAAATTGTTGTTCAGGATCACTATCTTGACCGGCAGCCGATTCTGCACCAATGTGGCCATTTCCTGAATGTTCATCTGCACACCGCCGTCACCGCAGATCGTGATGACCTGCCGCCCCGGATAGGCGGCCTGGGCCCCCATGGCGGCCGGCAGGCCGTAACCCATCGTGCCGAGTCCGCCGGATGTCAGAAGCGTCCGGGGCGAGTTGAATTTGAAAAACTGGGCGGTCCACATCTGGTGCTGCCCGACATCGGTTGAAATGATCGCGTCAGGATCCGAGAGTTCGCGCAGCTTCTGGATCACGAACTGCGGCTTGATAGTCGTGCTGCTGTTTTTATAGCTGATCGGATGTTTATCCTTCCAGGCTGAAATCTCCTGATGCCAGGGCTCCAGCGCGGTCACGAATTCAGCCGTCTTGTCCTTGGTCTTGTCGGTCAGCTTGATCATCTGGGCCAGAACGTCCTTGACGTCGCCCACAATCGGCAGATCGACCCGCACGTTTTTCTTGATCGAGGTCGGATCGACATCGATATGGATAATCTTGGCATGGGGAGCAAAGGTGGCCAGCTTGCCGGTGACCCGGTCATCGAAACGCGAGCCGACCGCGATGATCAGATCACTGTGGGTCATGGCCATATTGGCGCAGTAGGCGCCGTGCATGCCGAGCATCCCCAGCGAAAGCTGGTCGTCCCCCGGAAAGGAACCCAAACCCATCAGGGTGGTCGTAACCGGAACACCCAGCTTGCGCGCCAGGGTCGTCAGCTGTTCGGCCGCATCACCCAGCACAACGCCGCCGCCGACGTACAGTACCGGCTTGCGGGAGTCCATGATCATCTTGCAGGCTTTTTCCACCTGGCGCGGATGCCCCTCGACAGTCGGCTTGTAGCTGCGGATCTCCACCGAGTCGGGATAGGAGAATTCGCCCATGGCAACCTGGATATCCTTGGGAAAGTCCACCAGCACCGGGCCGGGACGTCCGGTGCGGGCGATATAGAATGCCTTTTTCATGATCGTGGCAATATCCTTGACATCCCGGATCAGAAAGCTGTGCTTGGTGCAGGGGCGGGTGATGCCGATGATATCGACCTCCTGGAAGGCATCGTTGCCGATCAACGCGGTCGGCACCTGGCCGGTGACAATCACCATCGGAATCGAATCCATATAGGCCGTGGCAATGGCGGTCACGGTATTGGTCGCGCCGGGACCGGAGGTGGCAATGGCCACGCCGACCTTGCCGGTCGCACGGGCATAGCCGTCGGCGGCATGCGTACCGGCCTGCTCGTGGCGCGGCAGTATGTGGCGGATCTCTTTGAAGCTGAAAAGTTCGTCATAGATGTTGATAACGGTACCGCCGGGATAGCCGAAGACGGTGTCAACACCCTCTTTTTTCAGACATTCCAGCATTATTCGTGCGCCGTTCATTTTCATGGGTTACCTCGTTTTTATATATCGCGTGAATTAATTTAATAAATAATGTATCCGGTCAGGCAGTTGTCACCGCTCCGGTGTGGGCCGAAGTGACAACTTTGGCGTAACGCGCCAGCCAGCCGGTCTTTATTTTTGGCTCGGGAGCCTGCCATTGTGCCCGGCGAGCGGCCAGGGTGGCCTCATCCACCAGCAGTTCCAGACGGCGGGCGGGTATGTCCAGCAGAATCCGATCGCCCTCTTCCACCAGCGCAATCGGTCCGCCTTCGGCCGCTTCCGGCGAAATGTGGCCGATACAAGGTCCGCGAGTACCGCCCGAGAAGCGGCCATCGGTAATCAGCGCCACCGAATCGCCCAGCCCCATCCCCATGATGGCGGCGGTCGGCGCCAGCATTTCACGCATACCCGGTCCGCCCTTCGGTCCTTCGTAGCGAATCACGACCACATCACCGGAGGTGATCTTGCCCTCCATGATGGCAGCCATGGCCAGCTCCTCGGCGTCAAAGCAGCGCGCGGTGCCCTCAAACTGCATCATCGCGGCCGACACACCCGACTGCTTGACGACAGCCCCTTTGGGAGCGATGTTACCGGAGAGGATCGCAATGCCCCCCTCCTTCTTCACCGGGTTCCCAAGCGGGCGGATGACCTCCTCGTCTACATTCTGAATGCTCTCGGCCAGCTGATGGGTCGTCAAACCGAAAAGCGTCTGCGTATCCTTGATTTTATCTCCCAACTGTTTGAAGACCCCGGCGACGCCGCCGGCGACATCCAGATCCTCCATGAAGTGCTCGCCGGCCGGATTCATCGAAGCCAGCTGGGGGGTATCCTTGGCCAGCACGTCAAAGGTCTCCAGCGGCAGATCGACACCCGCTTCGCGGGCGATGGCCAGCAGATGCAGCACGGTGTTGGAAGAGCCGCCCAGGGCCAGGTCGACGCGGATGGCGTTCTCGAAGGCTTCGCGGGTCAGAATGCTGCGCGGGGTGACGTTGTTGCGCACCAGTTCGACGATCTTTTCGCCGGATGCGAAAGCGATCCGGCGTTTGAGGGCCGAAACGGCCAGGGCGGTACCACAGCGCGGCAGACTCATGCCCATCGTCTCGGTCAGGATCGCCATGGTATTGGCGGTAAAAAGCCCCTGACAGGAGCCCATGCCGGGACAGGCATTATCCTCGCAGACCTGCAGTTCCTTGTCGCTGATCACGCCGGCCTTGTAGCGGGCCATGGCCTCGAAGGTGTCGGAAACGAACGAGAACTGGCGTCCGGCCTGACCGCGGCCGCTCATCATCGGACCGGCGGTCACGACGATACAGGGGATGTCCAGACGGGCAGCAGCCATCAGCATACCGGGGGTGATCTTGTCGCAGTTGGTCAGCAGCACCAGACCATCCAGGCGATGGGCTTCGGCCACCGACTCAACCATATCGGCGATCAGCTCGCGGGTCGGCAGCGAGTAGTGCATCCCCTTGTGCCCCATGGCCATCCCGTCGCAGACACCGGGAATGCCGAAGAAAAAGGAGTGCCCGCCGCCGGTGTGAACGCCCTTCTCGATAAAACGCTCCAGGTCGCGCATACCGACATGGCCGGGGATCAGGTCGGTAAAACTGGTGGCAACGCCGATAAAGGGTTTGTCCATCTGACTCTGGGGTACACCGGTTCCCTTCAGCAGGGCGCGATGCGGGGTTCGTTCCAGACCGCTTTTGATTGTATCGCTGCGCATGGTCGTTATCATCCTTATGGTGGATTGAATGTTTCGGCCCGTCAAACAGCCATTTGATGCGGTTTGACAGGATTTGTAAGAATAATATATAAACCGGAATGTGTCAACCGGAATACCAAATTATAGGGGGGCACCATAATAAGTGATTGAAAAGCGACATAATCAAATTGGCGATGCTTGGAAAGTGCTTGTCAGGAGGGTGTCGGAGACCACGATATCAAAGTTGATTTGATGGTGTGGCGCCGCGTGAAAATTTGATTGATTTGAGGGCTGATCGATGGTGATGATCAGCCCGCTTTTTTATCTGCGGGATTCTCTGATCCATCCGTTGATACGCTCAAAAGAAGTTTGTAGATTGAGCTCTCTTTTTATATGAGCGCCACGTGCGGTCGGGTTGGTTTTTGTATATGCCAGGACCTTTTCTTTTTCGTCCGGCCGCCTGGTGGTTCCTTTGTCGGATCGCTGAATGAATGTGCCTTTTGAAGACTTGAAATGCTCGCCAGTTGCTAGCCTGATCCTACGGTAGGCTGTGGTGAGATTCACCCCATCGCGTTCGGCCAGGTCTCTTACCAGTTCGCCGCGCTTGGTGCCGCGTGGCAATGACTTTATCTGCTGGATAGCAGACATCAGATCGTCTTTCAACGCCCATTTTGAGGGTTTCAGCTCGCCTTTCATGTAGGCTACGATCAAATGAGCAGCAGCTATCTTATATTGTATGGCTTTTGGTTGGCCTGACTCGAACATAATCAACTGTAGGCCGATAGGATCGTACAGGCGAGTATCGTATTTTTTGCCGTCAGTAGTAGCCAGTTTGGCTACTACTGACCACTGTGGATCATTTATATGAGGGTTTCTTTTTACGATGCGGTTAACATCCTGAACAGGGTGTGCATACTCCAGAAACTCTCCGATTGCTCTGGCGGAAAAGAACGGATTTCCGTCCTGCCAGTACGACTCCCGTAATGCAATACCCTCATAATTGAACGGTATGATCTGACCCATAATGCACCTCCCAAAAAGATGGGCAACTGGGGGTAAATTGGCCCCAATTGCCCCTACATAGAATCAATATTAGTGGAAGTTGTCAAGGCCGGACGTGATAAACAGTTACCTTTTCACCGACTTTTTTATATTCCTTTGGATCAAAATATGGGCACAGATCGCAGCTCTCACTGACCGCAGCAGCTTGTATCTGGTGGACTAGGTCAGAAGGGTGTTCACTTGGTTGATGGCTAATATGCTGATTAAGCAAGGAACATGGGAATATATATCTATCCACTATATATTCCTTGGTTTCGTAATTAGAATCAAATACCACTGAAAAGCCTGTTACGGTTGGTTGCTTTTTTAGAGGATCATCAATAACCATATGACAATGGGCTCGGCGATCATCGCAGGCCGTTGCAGCAAGATAACAGCGCAACACTTCTGAAACCCTGTAATAATTTTGCATCAACTTTCCGCCACCATAAATCTGCGTTGATTTCCACTCTGAAATATATAGTAACAGTGACATTGCCCGCGCAGCTCCATCACGCGTTTTATCAAACACTGCAAGATGAACGGTATTGCTGCCGATAACCAGCTCTTCATACATCTTTGCACCCTGTGCAACACTGACAGCGAGGGGATAAGATGGAGAAGAGCTTTTGCCAAAGGAAACGCCTAAAAGATTGGCGAGTGAATCCTTGATTAAATCTATTTTTGGAACTATCTCATTTCCCATTTACCCCGCCTTTCCCTGGATCTAATGCTCGCAGTTGGGCCTTTATGGCATCTATCTTGGTTTTATCTCCCTCATCAAAAATTCTTTTTAGTTTATTGATCCATAACTTTTGGTGACGATCGGAATCACCGTCACTTGGCATTATAGAAATAGGTGTACCAAGCCCATCAAGGGTGCGATACATCGGTTCTTCACCGGATAGAATCCACTCTTTACGAACTCCATAAATATACTCCATTGCCAAGAGTATAGGTATTGCTGGCTTTGTAAATCCGTTCTCAAGGCCCGAATATACAGCTTGTGAAAGACCTATCGCCTTTGCAAAAGGGATCTGTTTCATATTTTTTTCATTACGGATACCCCTGAGTCTCCAGCCGATTGAAAGATATTTAGGGATTTTTTCCATATGACGCTTTTCTCCCTTGACAATTATCTGATTCAGATATAATTATCAGTAACGTGATTATCTGATTACGATATTAAATGCTAACTTGTGGAGGTAAAAAAATGAGCCGGAAACCAGTTGAAGATTTTGACTACTTCAAAAGTTTTTTTGCAGGCCACTCGCAAAAAACTCACCAACCTCAGCAACCAAAGCCCCAGGAACCAGATATTTTCAAAAAGATGTACGACCTGGCAAACGAAAAACAAAAGTAAAGCTTATTAAAGAGCCTTTTGAAGTTTCCGCGCTTTTCGCGCCGAGAGGAAAAACAATATGAGTGCCACTATGCCAGAAAAGAAACTGCCAAAAATAGCCAGACTCTTAAAAATGTTTTCGGTTTGCTGGTTCATTTGCGCATGCCTCGCTCTTTTAGGCGGTTATGTCTGTGAATCAATATTTGTTCCCGGAGATAATCTGAAAACCGTCATGTATTCCAGTTTTCTGGTCGGTCAGTTTGCCGGGTCTATAGGTGTCCTGTTGTCATGGTTCCTCGTGGAGGCACGGCTGCCATGACTATTATGGAATTTGTAGAACAGCATCCGTTCCTGACGATAATCCTCATCGTGCTTGTTGGTGAATACCTGGAGTCAATCTGCAAAGCCGTTTTCAAAAAAGAACAGGAGTAACCCATGACAACTAAAGAACAATACCTCACCGTCCGCTCCATCATGGTTAGAAACGGAGTGACCAACCGCCAGATAGCCAAACAGGAAAACGTCCGCGAAAACTATGTCTACATGATTCTGGCCGGGCAGCGCACCGGCTACCGTATCCGCCGCGCGATCGCATCCGCCTGCGGCGTAACGGTTGCCGATCTCTGGCCCGACACACCAATCGAATACAGGGAGGCAGCATGAACACATCTCGCACCAGGATCGCCCGTCGCCAAGCGACGGCTCGCCGCATCGGCAGGCTCACAAAACCTCAGATCAATCACATCGCCTCTACTCTGTATCGGCCCGTCCTTCCCGCAGAGATCCAAACGGATTCTTCCAGTCAACAAACGGATCCTGCCCAGCAGCCAGTCGTTCTCGAATCATCGCAACCGTTTGGGCATGCGCCATTTGTACCCCATCCAGTTCGGTATCCGATAATGGCTCTTTACGCAGAATTTGCGCGGAGAGGTTCGCAGTGTACAGGCCAATCGATGAAAGCGTAGCCATCAACGTATTAAACTGTTCTTCATTCATCCGGCACCTCCGTGCGGCAGAGATATATCAAACTTGATTTGAAAATAACAGAATTTTGGGGAATGTCATGGCGAATCGTACAACAAAAATTACCGGGGGTATGTCAACACAGCAGGAACTTTTTCCGGGTGGCATGGAAGAAGGCGCGCTGGATATAGATCTGGGGCACCGTCAATCAATCTCCAAAGCCATGCACAATTGTGGAAAAGACCGCTACCAGATCGCCGCCGAAATGTCGCGCCTGATGAAGGCCACCATCACCAAGGAAATGCTCGATAAATACGCCGCCAGCGCCCCGGAAAACGGCATGCGCGCCTCAATGCTGTCGGCATTCTGCCGGGTGACCGGAACCTTCGATCCGATCCGCTGCCTGCTGGAACCGCTGGGCGCAGATGTGGTCAACCCCGAAGACCAGGGGCTGATCAAATGGGCGCGCCTGACCAGACAACGCGAAAGCATCGACCGAGAGATATCAGAGCTGGAATCAAAAAACGGAATCAGGAGGAAATAACGTGGCTGAAAAGACTTACAGGCGCATCGACGCGGTGCGAAAAACGTGTGACATCCTGGCCGTATTGGCCGACGCCAAACAACCGATCAGCGGCAACGAAATAGCCGCGCGGGTCCAGGAGTCACAAGGCACCGTGATGTGTCACCTGGCGACACTGCAGGATGCCGGCTTCGTCCAGGAAGCCGGCGGCGGCTGGCGACTGGGGATGAAACTGGCGCTGTTCTGGGCAAAGGTTAAAAGCGGCAAGGAGTCGGAACGGAGACGGATCGACATGGAAATCACAGAACTAGGGGAGGGTTAGACAATGGCAAAGGTTAAAGAACCACGGGCACACGATGCCGAAGCGGAAGCAGTAACGCAGATTTATCAGGTGGCTACAGCCGATGCTGAAATGAAGCTTTCGGCCATGCGAGAGGAAATCGAAGCGCTTAAACAGGAATCGTTCGGCATGGGGGCGCTCCATGCCATTGAGGCAAATATCTCCTATAACGAGTTTTTGAAGGCAGTCACGTTGCTCAAAATCAAAAAAGAAAAAGAATACCGGAAAGGGGGGATGACTTGGGCGCAGTTCTGTGAAGCAAGGGGATTGGCTTGGCATACCGTTGACCGGATGCTTGATGACTTTGCCCCAGTATTCAACTCTTTTTCTTCCAAATTGGCAGATTTTACGGGAATGCCTTTTAGTAAAATCAGGATGTTAGGCAAACAACTTTCTTCCAATTTGGCAGAAATCAAAGATAGCTGCCTGATCTACGGTGACGAAACCATCCCGCTGACCCCCGAATATCGAGAAGATATCCAGGCGCTGATCGAACGGATCGGCGAAGATGCCAAAGAAAAGATCGAAGAATCCCAGGCCCAACTCTCCGCCAAAGACAAAGTTCTCAAAAGCAAAGAAGACGTCATCAACAAACAGGAACGCGAGCTGAAAAAGTTCGAACGGGAAGCCGCCAAAAAAGGCCTGACCGTTACCGAAGACGCCTTCATCCAGCGCATGGACAACCTTCGAACCACCTTCGACGGCCTGATGCTGCAGATCGAGCCCGACTACATGGCCGACCTGGCCCCGGATGACGGCGGCACGCCGCGCATGACCGCTGCCTATCTGACAACGCTGGACTACGCCCGCAAGCAGCTGATGACCGCCTATCAGCGCGCCGAGGAAATGTACGGCGATGCCACAATGTGCCCGGAAGACGCCTGGACACCGCCGGTGAAAGGTTAATCCCCCCTCCCCCGCGTACAGCCGGGGGATGAATCGTGAGGCTTGTTATGTGGCAGAAAGATCTTGCAATTGAATTAAATGAAACAGACGTCGCCCAGCGGGGGGAAATCATCGAACGCTACCAGCGCCTGACCGGCAAAAACGCCTCTACCCTCTACGCCATCGCCCGTAAATTCGACTTTGTCAGCGGTCGGAAAACCAGAGCGGACAAGGGCCTGCTCAAGTCGGGGATCACCGAGGATCAAATCATGTATGTGGCCGGGATAGTCTACAAAACCGGCCGCGAAAACAAAGGCGGCATCATGCCGGTGGAAGCCGCGCTGGAAATCGCCTTTGACGCCGGCATTATCGAACGCGGCCAGATCAGCCCCGACCGCATGACCACCCTGATACGGGAGCGCCAATTGGATAAGGAACAGATGAAAGCCCCCACGCCGCACACTGAAATGAGATCCCTGCATCCCAACTACTGCCATTTGGCGGACGTCTCGGTCTGCATCCAGTATTACCTGAAAAACGGCAAGATGGGCTTCATGGATGAGCGTGAATTCTACAAAAACAAACCGCACAACTTCGCCAAGATCAAGCAGAAGCTGCTGCGCTACGTCCTGACCGACCACTTTTCCGGGCTGTTTTATCTGAAATACTTTGTGGCCGACGGCGAAACCCGCGAAAACCTCTGGGACTTTCTCAAAGAAGCCTGGCGCCCCAAATCCGACAGCCGCCTGCCGTTCCAGGGTGTCCCGTTCTTCATGCTGATGGACGCCGGCTGTGCCCAGACCAGCAAGGCCATGAAAAACTTCTTCAAGGGATTGAACATCACGATCCCCAAGGGCAAACCGCACAATCCGCGTCGCCAGGGCTCGGTCGAAACCACCCACAACATCATCGAAAAATGGTTCGAAACCAAACTGCGCATCTGCCCGGCCCAAAACGTGGAAGAGCTGAATGAATGGGCAATGGACTTCATGATCTGGTTCCACGCCATGCGCGAGCACACCCGCCACGGCATGACCCGCCTGGAGAGCTGGCAACTGATCAAAACCGAGCAGCTCCGGATCATGCCCAATGACGAGATACTCAACATCATCTTTGTGGAGCCCGAGGTGGAATGCCAGGTCCGCAACTACCGTTTTAACTTCCAGGGCGAGGAATTCAACGTCAAACACCTGCCCGAAATGCATCACAAAGCCAAGGTCATGGTGGCGCTCAACCCCTACCGCTGGCAGGAAGAACAGCTGGTCACGGTGGTCTGGCGCAATACGCCCTACGAGGTCTGCGCCATCAAAAAACTGGACGCCACCCTGGGTGGTTTCAGCGTCAACTCCGCAATCATCGGCGAGAGCTACAAGGCTCAGCCGGAAACCGTCACCCAGCAGTCCATCAAACAAATCGACGAAATGGCTTACGGCACCCGCGAACCCAAAAAAGGCGCGATCCCGTTCGAAGGCACCCCGGTATTCGGCAACCAGGCCGAAAAAGTGGGTAACGTCTTCACCCTCCCCAAACGGGGCACCCCGATCGAGATAACCCGCAACGCCGGCCCGGTGCGGATCCCGATCATGGAACTGTTCAAACGGCTGCGGGACGCCGGAGCCGTCATCACCCCCGCCCTCAACAAAGAGCTGCGGGCCGAATTCGGAGAAACGATCGAAACCAAACGGGCAGAGGAGGTCATCACCGCAATCACCCTGGGCAACGACTGGACCAGCAGCACGGCCGGAACGAACCCGGAACGGCATCTGCGGGCGGTATAGCGCAGAGCGCATGAACACGAGGAGGCAGCAGATGAGCAGCACACGGGAAGCATATCAAATGGAATTCATACCGATCCAGCTCAAGGAATTGGTAACCGACTGCGGCATCAGCCAGAACAAACTGGCCCAGGAAGTCGGCTTCAGCCGGGCCACCATCAACCTGGCGGTCAACAAAGGCTACCTGCCGCACACCATGCCGGATTTTCAGACCCGCATAGAAACCTACCTGCGCGGCAACCTGGAAGCCATGAAATGGCTGCTGCAGCACGGACTCAAAATGCAGGACATCTGGCAACCGCTGGGCAAGGAGATGCGCATGGCCTACCCGGCCGGCCACGGCAAAAACCGGAAAGTAGAGCCGCCGATCCAGCTCGGCGACCCGACCGAATACATATTTCAAACGGAGGTAGAAATGCTCACAGAACAAGCCCGCAAACACTTCAAACTCTTCCGGGACCCCTTCCCGGCCAACGGCGGCATCGAAAAGGACACCGATATCTTCATGTCCGACGATCACCGCTACATCGAGGCGGCCATGCTGGACGCCGCCAAATATAGCGGATTGCTGGCCATCGTCGGGCAGGTCGGCTGCGGTAAAAGCACCATCAGGAAGCGGGTCTTCGAACAGATCCGCCGCGAAGGCGGCATCCTGACCGTCTTTCCGCAGATCCTCGACAAGGCCAAGATCCACTCCGGGACACTGTGCGACGCCATCATCCTGGACATCTCCGACCAATCACCGCGCATCAAACCCGAGCAAAAGGCCCGCCAGGTCAAAGAGCTTTTGAAAGCCCGGAGCCGCAACGGAGACCGCTGCTGCCTGGTAATCGAAGAAGGGCACAAACTGACCGTCCCGGCCTTCATCACCCTCAAACAGCTCTGGGAGCTGGAGGACGGCTACAGCAAACTGCTCTCAATCATCATCATCGGCCAGACCGAACTGGGCGACAAACTGGACGAACGCCACCACCCCGAAATGCGCGAATTCATCCGCCGCTGCCAGATCGCCCGCATCAACGGCCTGAACGGCGATCTGAAAAACTACCTGGCGCTCAAATTCAAACGGATCGGCGCCAGCCTGGAGAACTACTTCGACGACGACGCCATCGCCGCCCTCTCCCAGCGCCTGACCATCAAAGACGAACTAGGCAAACCGGTCTCCCACGCCTACCCGCTCACCGTCAACCTCTGGGCGGTGCGCTCCATGAACCTGGCCTGCGAAATGGGCGAGGGCCACGTCACCGCCGACGTGGTGAACGCCATATGAAAGCGAAACGGCAGGCACAAGCATTCGTCAAAGGGCAGATCTCGCCCCGCCAGATCAAGGCCATCCACGCCGTGGTCGGCAAACTGGGACTGGATGACGACAGCTACCGCGACATCCTGATGCAGCGCTACCGCGCCAAAAGCTGCAAAGAACTGAGCTGGCGCCAGGCCGAGGAACTGCTGGAAACGCTGAACGGCGCCCCTGCCGTAGGGGCGGCCCCGTGTGGCCGCCCTGTTTCCCCCGGCCGCCCGCCCCTCAAATACACCGACATGGACCGCCGCCCCGGCTTTGCCAGCGCCGCCCAGCTGCGGCTGATCGACGCCATGTGGAACCAGGTCACCCGCGCCGAAGATGAAGAGGCCAAAGAAAAGGCCCTGGACAGCTTTGTCAACCGCATCGCCCAGGTGGCCGGCCTGCGGATGCTCAAAGGCTGGCAGGTCGAGAAGATAGTAAAGGCGCTGGAAGGCATGGGAGCAGTCATTAAAAACCGGGCCGAATAACAGGGGAGGGAACAATGGAACTGATCTTCATCTTCGTCGGAATCTACCTGATAGCACTGGGACTGGAACGGATCGTCATCAAACAACGCAACGGGAGGTACTACCATGATTAGACGGATCTTCAAACGGATAATAAAGGCGATTAAAGAAGAGATTGAATGGCTTAAATTCCGCACCTGGCTGAAAGACCGGGCGGTTAAATACACGGTTTAAAGGAGAACACCGATGACAAGCAACAACGAAAATTACATGACCGATGCCCAGGGGCGGCTGGTGCCGGTCGAATCGATCAAACAGGTCGATCTGGCCCGCAACGACCTGGTGCTGGAAACCATGAAAAAAGCGGTCGAAATGTCAGCCGCCCTGGCCCGCTTTAAAGCCTCGGTCATGGACGATATCGAAGCCTTCTGCGAACTCTCCGCCGAAAAATACGGCGCCAAACTGGGAGGCAAAAAAGGCAACGTTACCCTCTTTTCCTTCGACGGCCGTTACAAGATGATGCGCTCCATAGACGACTTCATCACCTTTGACGAACGCCTCCAGGCAGCAAAAACGCTGATTGACGACTGCCTCAAACGCTGGTCAGAGGGCAGCGACGCCAAGCTGCGCACCATCGTCAACGACGCCTTTCAGGTGGACAAGGCCGGGCGGATCAACACCAACCGCGTGCTGGGCCTTCGGCGAATAGAAATCGAGGATGAAACCTGGCAGCAGGCCATGCAGGCCATCGCCGAAAGCGTCCAGATCATCAGCTCCAAAGCGTATGTCAGGTTCTATGAGCGCCAGCCCGACGGTGGCTATCGGCAGATCAACCTGAACATAGCGGCATAGGGTGGCGATCATGGCCCACACCGTTAAAGGCCTGGTTAACACCAGCGCGGAAGACGTCCAGATCAGTCTGCAATACATATATGACGTGGCCTTGCTGGATGAGGCCCTGGCCGCAGTAAAAGGGAAGCCCGGCCAGAAAACGAAAGCCCAGCACATCGCACGCAGAATCAAACAACTCGGGAGGTAGGTCTGATGAAAGCAAAATTCAGTGGGCGTGATACCAGGGGGCATTTGTTTGTAGATTGCTCAGAGTGCAATCGCGGTGGGAACGGCGCTGCAACCGACAAGTGCTCTTCCGGATGGCGATACAAGAAAGGCCGCAAGGGAGGCTGTTTCATGGGAACTCTGCTGCAAAACCTGGAGGTGGCGTGATGAATATCGTTTGCAGCTTTTGTGGCGCATCTCTTGGCGAAACCAAGCAGATGATAACCGGGAAGGACCAATCCGCAATATGCAATGAGTGCGTAAAGTTGTGTGTCGAAATCTTGTTCGATCAGATTCCAAAAATGGAGGTGTTGAAACATGGCCAGTAAAGAATACGACAACAACTGCATCAACTGCGATGACCGGCACGAGAAATCCACCCATCCCGATTGTGTCGCCTGCCTGAAAAACAGCAAAAACGGCGACCAGTTCCCCAACTGGAAACCGGTCGTGGAGCCAGACCATTGATCGCCCGTGAACTGCTGGAAAAACTGCAGATCCTGGTGGATGCCGGGCACGGTGACGAAACCGTCTACCTCGACACCAACCCCCATGATCTGTTTATTGCCGGCGACGTGGATCTGGACGGCGACGAAGTCGGCATCATCATCTGGAAAGAATAAATCGGCATTGACAATTGAAGGTAGGGGCGAACCTCGTGTTCGCCCCCGCTTTGAACGGTCAAACAAAGGAGCGAAACCATGACCCCACAAAAACGCGCAGAACTGACAACCCAACCGGCCGCCCACGGCTTGAGCGTACTCCTCACCCGCGATTACGACGCGATCCTGCTGCAGCTGGCGCAGCTGGCCCAGTTCGAACGGCTGATGCTGCAGATCGCCGCCTGCAACCCGGCCGCCGCCGGCATGGTGGGCGAGACCCGCAGCGAGCAAAAACGCTTCACGGATTGCCGTGGATCATCCCGCCCCCTGGAGGTGCTTGACATCCCCTCCATTCTCAACCGGGTCAACCGCGCCCTGCATGATGCCCTGGACGCCAAGCGCCCCGTCAATCCGTCTTTGATTCCGGCCGCCACCGCCGCCTTCGTCACCATACTCTGCCAGGAGGGATGATCATGAAACGTGAACCAGGAAAGATACATTTTGCAAAATATGAGGATTCCGAGCGTCTCCAACGCGCCCTGCAACTGATGCTGGACGGCCTGGCCCGCACAACCCGCGAAATAGATCGCGGGGCCGACATCTGCGCGGTCAATAGCGCCGCCTGTGAATTGCGCGCCAACGGCTTTGACTTCCGTTGCATTCGTCGCTCACGCCCGGCCATGTACCAGCTGTTCAACGTAGACCAAGCCAAGCACCTGTCAGCAAGTTTGTTAAAAAAACTCGTGGTGGCCTGAGATGGGACGCCAGAAACAGCACCCCCGCTACAACGTACTTTCCTGTCGGGTCAGCGACGCCCAGCTGGCCGAAATCTCCAAAAGCCTGAACGGCCGGAAAGTGCAGCACTACCTGATCGCCGCAATCACCGAAAAACTGATCAACGACCGCCAGGCGCAGATCGACCAATTATTTAAACCGTAGGGGCGGGCCTTGCGCCCGCCCGTCTTTGACGGTGAACCAAAACCAGGGCACCCGCAAGGGGCGCCCCTACAAGGAGACGCCATGAAACGCCCAACCTGCCCCCGCTGCAGCGGCGATATCCAACACATCAAGGCCACGGTCAGCATCCCCGAGCACGTCCGCTGCCTGCCCTGCGGCTGGTACCGCGAACGGGAAATCGCCGCAACCGGCCCGTCCAAGCCCGAAACCGTCTGCATCGGCTGCGGCCGCACCGGACAAAGCATCCAGAGCAAAGAGGGGTACTGCGCCCGCTGCGTCTGGCGCAAAAAGAAAGGACTGAATCTGATGACCCCCACCATGCTGCGGGGGCGGACGGCATGAACCAGATCCCCCCCACAGGAGAACTGACCGTCCTGGGCTACCCGGTCCGCAGCGGCTCCGGCGGCGTCTACCTCCCCAAAACCGTCCAGGGCCTGCAGACTCTGATCGCCTGGCGCAACCGGCATGCCGACGCGCCCGACTACTGGCTGCGCGTCCTGATCTGCCATGCCTTCAACCGCATGCTGCCGCGCCGGATGCAGGATGCCCCGGCCGCCGATCTGATCGAGATCGTGGCCGAGGACTGGATCGAGATCATCGGCGAAGGCATGACCGAAGAACAAGACCGCGACCGGATCATCACCGGCTTCAAACTGATCTTCCGCGAATGCCGGCGCTGGCCGCAACCGTCCGAACTGCTGAAACGCCTGCCGCTGCGGATCAAACCCTCCGGGGCCACCAGCACAACTGCCACCATGACCGATGAAGACCACGCCGCCAACGCCGCCCGCTTTCAGGAGTTTATGGATGGACTGGGGAAAACGTCATGAATGAGCAAAACGCAAAATATCTGGAGTACCTCCAGATCGACCAACTGCCGGAACGCTACCAGGAAGTCGCCAACGTCATCGGAGCCGAAGCCATGGTCAAACTGGCCGAGGCTTTCCCCGGAGTGCCGATCTACCTCAAAAAAGCCGACCGGATTCTCTACCCGGCCAAACGGGCCTATGTCCTGGATAAATTCACCGGAGCCAATCACCGCCGCCTGGCACTGGACACCGGCCTGCCGCTGCCGACGATCTACGAGATACTGAAGGCGGATAGGGAGGAGAAGCACGGCTGGAAACAGGAGGAGTTGATATGAAAACGCTTGACAAAATAACCGCTTCCGCTTTAGCTTGTGGGCAAGTGGCGTCGAAACCACGAGTCAACGAGCGGAACCTGACCGATATCAGGTATTTTTGTGCCCTACAGATGAAAGGCTGTCGGGTGGGCAAGGTTATACAACACCCTTACGGGGAAACCCTTGCGCCGTTCTCGTTGACGGTTTCGAACCACCCGGCACCTTCGAAAGTGTCCAATTCGAAAACAACGAGGAGAACCATTATGTCCATTCCCGCAATCACCAATTCCCGCGAACCCGCCGATGTTGTCAACCCCATCACCGCCAAAATCTCCTTTATTACCGACCTGCTTTCACAACAACTAATCGACAATAACGCCGAGCTTCATCTCAGCGTGCGAGGCACCGAAGGGCTCTACTGGTTTCTGCGCGAAATCGGAACCGACCTAGAGAGCATTCTGCCGCGCCTTAACGACATTCCACTGGAGGTGTAATAATGGGATCATTGATAAAAATCGTAGATAGAAAAGTTGCGCCGGTTTTCTTCAATAAGCGTCCAATCGTGACACTGCCGCAAGTCGATGATTTTCACGGTAGGGCACAAGGCACGGCAAAGAGAAACTTCCGGGCAAACCGGGAGCATTTCATTGAGGGTGAAGACTTTTTTGAGGCCACTTACGAAGAATGGAATCAGCTCTTTGGTGGGACGAATTTCGTCCCACCAAAGAGGGCGATTGGTACTACGAATTTCGTAGTACCAAAGACAAAAGGCGGACACCGTGGCAGCATGATTTTGCTCACGCTGACCGGCTACATGATGCTGGTGAAAAGTTTGAACGATGAAAAGGCTTGGCAGATCCACAGAGCATTGGTCACCGCCTATTTTATGAAGCGGCAGGTCAAACCACCTTTGACGGATGACGAGCGGGACACCATCCGCATTCGCTTTCTCGCTGCCGAAGAATCAATCGGGGAGATTTCCCGAAGCGTTGGCCGGGCACGATCCACGGTGCAGCGGGTAACTTCTGACCTCCGAGCCGCCCGTGCCGGTCAAATGTCGCTGTTTTCCTGACCAGGTGGCAAGAGCAAGATAACCCCCAAGCACAGCGGCGGAGCTTGCGGAGTCCGCTGCTGCGGGAGTTATGTATTCCACCATTGACAACCAAAACCGAAAAGAGTACAAAGCGCAAAACAGAGGTCTCCCAAGCACCCTGGCAAGCATCCCCAAGAAAAGCCCCTTTCCACCCCGGATTGGGGCTTTTCTTTTTCATCCTGCGAAAAGACCCTCACCCACTATCCCGCTATAGTCCCCGTCAGCTACCTCCTTTGTTATAGGACCGGCCAGGAATTGAGCGCCTTGCCGGTCCGCCTTTAACCAAATACCAGGAGGGCGATGACGGCAGCCTCCGTGATCCTGCCCGAGCCCGCATACGTAGGGGCGGACCCATGTGTCCGCCCAGTTCACAGACCGGCGGCGTAAAAAATGCCGACACCAGGCCGGGGGAACGCCCCCGGCCCCGGTCCATTAACCAAAACCGGAGCCCGTATGGCACTTTTTGAACCGGCCTTCCTGGCCACCATGAAACACGAAGGCGGCTACGTCTGGGATCGGCAGGATCACGGCGGCGAAACCTATCGCGGTATCAGCCGCAAACACTGGCGCGGCTGGGACGGCTGGCCGGACGTGGATGCCGGCAAAGGCACGCGGGATTTTCCAGCCTGCCTGGATCGCAACGCCCAACTCCAGGGCAAGGTCAAAGACTTTTACCAGCGCAACTTCTGGATGCCGCTGATGGATGAAATCAAAGACCAGGCGCTGGCTAACTGGCTATTCGACAAAGCCGTAAATATGGGGATCCGCCAGGCCTACAAACTATTGCAGCGGGCGCTCTATGTAGATCCCGACGGCGTGATCGGCCCACAGACAAAAGCCAAACTCCACGCCGCTGATCCGGTCGAACTGCTGGAAAGCTGCCGCATTGAAGCACGGCGCTTTTACACCAAGCTGGCGCTGAATGATTCCAGCCAAAGCAGATACCTGCACGGCTGGCTGGCCCGTGCCTGATGCGCTGCCAATACTCATACACCGGACATTGCTCGGCCCGTCACGCCGTGGAGTGCGCCAAAACCCAATGCCCAACGGAGGCCACCAATGAAAAGCTGGTACGCGTCGAAAACCCTCTGGATCAACCTGCTGGCCATCATCGCCCTGATCCTCCAGAGCCAGTTCGGATTCATCCTCGATCCGGAATTACAGACCGCCATCCTGGGCTTCATCAACCTGATCCTGCGGATAGTGACCAATAGTCAACTGGACTGGTCAACCGGCCCTCGACCATCCGATAACGCTCCGCCGCCCGTTGTGCCGCTCCTGGCTCTGATTGCCACGGCCGCCCTGATATCCGCCTGTGCCGTCCCGGCCGCCAAACCGGCCACCAATGACAGCCCGCAGATCGTAGCCGGCAAATCCCTGCTGGCCGCCAAATCAACCATCGTCACCGCCGCCAGCGCCACCGATACCCTCTGCAGATCCGGCCAGATGCCGGCCGACAAATGCGCCCAGGCCAAGCTGGCTTACAAAACATCCCAGCACGCCTATGACGCCGCCGTGGACGCCTATCTGCTGCACTCCACCCAGGGCGGCGACCCGGCCGAGCTAACCCAGGCCCTGGTACGGGTCCACGACATCGCAAACCATCTGCTCCAGCTGGCCGGAGGTGTCAAATGAACGCCGCCCAGATCGCCCAGCTGGCCATCATCCTGGCCCCCATCGCCAGGGATATTATCGTCGAAGGCAGCAAGGTCATCGCCACCTACCGCGAGGATGTGACCCAGGAACAGATCAACCAGGCCCTGGAACTGTCCAAATCCGTCACCTGGCCCGACCTGGATTTCGGGCTTAAATAAATGGATGAGATCGACCGCGCCCAGCACTATCAGGCCGAACACAACGCCGATGCCCTGCGCGAACACTGGCGCAATCAACCGATCGGCAAGGGCTTGAGCCACTGTGAGGAATGCGGGAGCCAGATACCGGAAAAACGCCGCCAAGCGGTACCAACCTGTCGACATTGTATTGACTGTCAAACTGAAATTGAAATCAACGCCCGGAGGCTACTCTAAATGGAATCACTCTCGCTCCCCTTCGTCCAGATTGTCATCCAGCTGCTGGGCCTGCCCGGTCTGATCTTCATCATCTGGCACTTCGACAACAAGCGCCTGGACAAACAGCGTGAGCAATACGCGGATGAACAGCGCCTGCTGCGCGAATCCTACGAAAAGGAACACCGCCAGGACCGCGACCAGACCAACCTGATGATGTCGCGCTACCGCGAGGATATCGCCTCGATCAAGTCGCTCTACAACAACAACGTCCACCTGATCGGCGATTACGACAAAGCTGTCGATCGGCTGGAAAAACTGACCAGCGAGGTCATGAGTGTTGTCGCGTTGAACGCCCAGACCAATTCACACCTGGCCGACGCAATCAAGAACAATACCTTTTGTCCGCAGGTCAGAACCCTGATGGGGGGCAAGTGATGAGTCTGGAAAGAGCCGCCATGCGCGGAAAACTGGCCGAAGCCGAATCCAAACAGGCCCGCCTGGAGATGAGGATCGAATCCGCCGCCCGCGCCCTGCGCCAGGGGTTGAACACCACCCTCTACACCGTGGAGGCTCTGGAGATCCCCCAGCTGGATGAACAATGGGACATCCTGAAAAGCGCCTGGGCCGAATACATCCGCCTGGAAGGCGATATTTCCCGGCTGAAAAGGGAGCTGAACTGATGGCCGAAAAGGGAGCCCGCGCACAACTGGAGCCGGTGGCCCGCCAGATGTATATCGACGGGCAATCACTGACCGCCATCGCCGAAACGCTGGACGTCTCGCGCAATACCCTGACCGACTGGAAGGCCCGCACGAAAGCGCCCGCTGATGATCTGGACGAATGGGACAAGGCCCGCGAGCGAAAAGCGACCTTCGGGCTGCGAATGGAATCACTGCTGGAACGTGAGCTGACCTACGCCGAAGAACGCCAGCCGGGGGCCATTGAAGGCGTCACGCTCGACAATCTGTCCAAGCTGGGGTCACTGGTGGTTAAGTTTAAGGCGGTCGAGTCCCAGGGAGCGGGTTTCGACCGCGCCAAAGTGTTCCTGGAGAATCTGCAGTTCATTGCCGGCTGGATGAAGGAAAACGAACCCGAGGGGTTGAAGGTGCTGGCCGAATCCTTCGACAGCCTGACCGCCGCATTCAAGGAGTCGCTCGATGGCGCTGCGTAAGCGACCAAATCTTACCGAAGGGCAGTATGACAAGCAGGTCGCAGAGCTGCGCGCCTGGATCAAGGAGAGCGTCTCCCCCTTCGAGAACGATACGCCCGCCGAGAAGAAGGCCCGCAAGGAGCGCGCCCGCACGGACAAGCTGTACTTCATGCAGACCTATCTGCCCCATTATTTCACCTGCCCCTTCGGCGATTTCCACAACGAATGGGTTGAATTCACGCAACTGAAAGACCAGTTCGGCCTGATCGGCGCACCACGCGAGCACGCCAAAACCACCTTCTTCACCTTCGGTGATCCGCTGCACGTCATCTGCTATGAGCTGATCCACTTCGGCATGATCATCTCCGATACCCACGAGCAGGCCGCCGGGTTCACCGTGGCCATCAAGCTCGAACTGGAGGAGAATCCGCGCATCAAGCACGACTTCGGCGGCTTCAAAACCCGCAACTGGAGCGATGACGATTTTAAAACCAAGGGCGGCATCTGGATGCTGGCCCGTGGCCGCAAGGATAAAGTCCGTGGTTTGAAAAACGGGCCGCATCGCCCCGACTATGTCCGCATTGACGATTTCGAAAACGATGACAACGTCGAGAATCCCCGGCTGGTTCTGCGGGGCATTAAATGGATTCGCGGCACCGTGATCGGCTCCCTGGGACAGGGCTATAACGCCCTGATGGTCGGTAACCTGTTCCATCCCAAATCGGCCATATCCACCCTGGTCGCCGACCTGGATGATGATGGCAAGCCGCGCTACGTCTCCAAGGTCTATCAAGCCATCATTGACGAAGGCTCGCGCAACCAGCGCCCCTTGTGGCCGCAAAACTGGTCCCTGGAACGCCTGGCCAAGAAGCGTCACGACATGGGCACCTTCGACTTCAATCGCGAGATGCAGAATATCGTGGCGGTGGAAGGCTCCCCCTTCCCCGAAGAGCAGGCCACACACTACGAGCGGATCGAGGTCGTCAACCGTCAGCTGATCATCGCCACCGCCCTCGACCCCTCGGCCAAGGCCGGCGAAGGCAACGACTATCGTGCCTGCGTCACTTGGGGGCTCGATCCCAAGGAGATGACCTTCTTCTGCCTGCATGCCTGGCTCAAGAAACAATCCATTGGCGAGATGTTCGCCGCTGCATACGCCCAGGTCGACCAGTACGGAAGTACCAAGGCGTTCGTGGAAGAAAACATGCTCAAGGAGTTTCTCCATGAAGCCATCGCAACCTATGCACGCCAGGTCGGCCGGTTCCTCCCCTGGTCGCCGATCCAGCACAACTCCAACAAGATCGGTCGCATCGTCGGCACCTGTGCCTATCTCTGGGAGTTCGGCCACATGCGCTTCGAGCAGAACCACAGCGACCAGAACCTGCTTAAAAGCCAGTTCGTCTATCTATTGACCCCGGCGGTCAATGACGACGGCCCGGACGCCTCGGAAATGGCGATCAGCGGGCTGCAGGGTGGCATGGTCACGGCGGCAGTCGCCCCGCCAGAAGATGAAGCCTCCGACAACTATCACGCCGAACGCAAGGGGATGTTGTCTGGACTGATGGACCGATTCAGAAGCGGGAAAGCGTTAATGCGGGGAAGCAGGGAAGCGGGTAAGCGGCAAGCGGGTTTTCCGCTTCAACGCATGTAACGCATGCAACGCTTGTAACTCACCACCGCATCACCCCATAGGAGCAACAATGAAGATCATAAACCGCCTATTCGGCATTGACAAAAAAGTCGAACAACAACTATCCGCCGCCGTGGACCAGCGCCTGAAAGCCGCCCTGCCGGCCGCCGTGGCCGAACGCCTCCAGGCCGCCTCGATCTCGCTCGACAATGAACAGGGCTGGCGGCTCTTGAACGGCACCTCCACCCGCGAGCTCCTGATCGCCCCCTACGAGCAGCAGATCATCATGGCCTACTGGCTCTACAAGACCAACCCGCTGGCCGGCTTCCTGGTCGACACCCCGGCCGCCTTCATCGCCGCCGATGCCCTGCCCTACAGCTGCGAGCATGATGCCGTCAAGGATCTGCTGCAATCGTTCTGGGATCGCAACCGGCTGGAACTGCGCTGGGGCAACTACATCAAGGAACTGTCGGTTTTCGGCAACATCATCCTGACCGCCCATGTGGCCGACCAGACCGGGCGGGTCAAACTGGGCTATCTCGATCCCGGCCTGATCCAGACCACCATCTGCGACCCGGAAGATGTCCAGACCAAAATCGGCGTCAAGATCAAAGCCACCGAACTGCAGGGCGAACGGATCTTGAAAGTGATCCTCGACCGGGACACCGAAGAGGATCTGTCCCTCCGCGCCAAGAACCTGCGCGACCAGATGACCGCCGAGCAATGTTTCCTGATCCAGATCAACTGCATGAGTTCCGAACTGCTGGGCACCTCCGAGCTGTTCAATGTGGGCGAGCACCTGGACTCCTACGAGCAGACCATGATCGACGCCGGCGAGAAGCACAGCCAGTTCAACGCCTTCTACTACGACATCACCGTGGCCGGCGCCGATGCCAAGCAGCTGGAGGAGGAACGGCGGCTCTACACTCCGCCCCGCACCGGCGGTGCCTTCATCCATAATGAAAAGGTCACTGCCCAGGCCGTCGCCCCGGATCTGAAATCCCTGGACGCCGAAACCGCCACCCGTTTCCAGCGCCGCCACATATTGGGGGCCAAGTGCGTGCCCAACCACTGGTACGCCGATCCGGACGGCAGCAACCGCGCCACGGCCGACGCCATGGACCGCCCGACCCTGATGAACTTCACCCGTCGTCAGAACGAAGCCAAAGCGGTGCTGAAAACCATCGCCGACTTCGTCATCAGCAGCGCGATCGAGGCCGCTTATCTGAACGTGCCGGAAGATCAAGCCTACGATTACACCATCAGCACCCCGCCCCTGACCGACAAGGACGTGGCCAAACTCTCCACCATGCTGCGGGATGTTTCCACCTCCCTGACCGTGGCCCAGTCCCAGGGCTGGATCGACCAGCAGAAAGCCGCCCGCATGTTCGCCTTCTGCACCTCCATGCTGGGCTTCGAATACGACCCGGACGAATGCAGCGAACTGCCTCCGGAAGGGCAGGATTACAAAAACGCGAAATTTGGCCCAGAAAGCCCGACCGCCCCCCAGGGTGGTACGGATACCGGCAACGAGGACCGTTCGACGCCATAACAGGTGTTATAAACCGATTCAGGGGACACATGACAACATGGCCACACCCGCCACCGACATTCTGACCGAAATATTGACCGCCCAGGGGCGCCGCACCCTCGACGGACAGGAAGCGGTCCGCCGGATCCTGGCCGCGGTCCGCAAGCAGATCATCGGAGAGATCGCCGCCGCCCCGGCCGAATCCTTCACCGGCTACCGCCAACAGCAGATGCTGACCAGTATCGAACGGCTGCTGTTTGAGGCCGAAGCCGGTATGCGGGTGGAGCTGGGTCGGGGGCTGAACGATTCTTTCGAGGCCGGCCGGACCATGCTTCCCCAAATGGCGGCGGTCGGCAGCGATATCACCCTGACCACCTTTGGCGTCTCCAGCGGGATCCTGGAGCAGATCAAGGAGTTTTCGTGGGGCAGGATCAACGCCATCACCAACGATGCCCAGGCCAAGATCCGGGCCGAGATCACCCTGGGGCTTTTGGGCCAGCAGAGCCCCCAGCAGGTGGCCAGCGCCATCGCCGGCACGCTGGAACGGCCGGGAGTATTCAAGGGCATCAGCGAGCGGGCCGAGGTCATCACCAAAACCGAAATGGGGCGCGCCTTCAGCATGGCCGCTCAAAAGAGTTTTGAAGATGCCACCGACACGTTACCCGGGTTACAAAAAATGTGGCTGCACGCCGGCCACCCCAAAAGCCCGCGCATCTCGCACTTGGGACTCTCCGGCAGCGTCAAACCGGTTGGCGAACCCTTCCTGGCCGGAACCGTAATCATGCGCTACCCCCGCGACCCGAAAGCGCCGGTCAGCGAGATCATCAACTGCGGCTGCATGCATGTGCCCTACATGGCCGAATGGGGCACAAAGGGCGAATTTTTGAAGAGTTGGACCGACGCCCAAGAAGCCGCCAATAAACCAAAAGGCCCACACCCTGACTGGATCAAGGCCCAAGAAGCAGCCAACAAACCGAAAAACAAACCGTAGGGGCGAACCCACGTGTTCGCCCTGTTGGGATAACCACAAACCAAAGGAGGTAACAAAAATGGCAGAGGCAATCGACAAGAAGTACCTGGAGGGGCTGCTCTTCAAAAGCTCCAAAGCGAAGAAGACCGAGGACGGCACGGTCCACATCCCGACCGAGCGGCCGCTGACCCCGGCCGACGTGCTGGACTGGAAAGACAACGGCCCGACCGTCACGATCGTCACCGGCGACGGGCAGAAGCACGTTGTCAAGAAAGCAGCCAAGGGCAAGGAGTAGGCCATGGATGAGGATCTGATGATCATCGGCCAGCTGATGGCCGCCAAGGAGGGCGATGCCAGCGGCTTCGTGTGGGCCGTGCGGGTGGCCGCCTTCGGCAAGGATCTGAACGGCAACTACTGGGATAAGGACGTGCTGACCGCCGCCCTGGCCCAGTTCGAGGGCGCCAAGGTCTTTTGCCTGAAGGAAGCCCAGCACCAGGCCAAGCCGCACCGTTTCGGCAAATCGGTCCATGACCTGGTGGGGGTGCTCTCCAACTGCACTGCCGCCGCCGATGGCATCTATGCCGATCTGACCATCCTGCCGGCCGCCGCCTGGCTGCGTGACAACCTGGTCGGCTGCGCCGAGATGGGCCTGGACAACGTGCTGGGACTGTCGGTCGATATCGCCGGCAAGCTGGGCACAAAAATGGAGGGGGGCCGGAAACTGCCCATGCTGACTTCGGTCAGCAACGTAACCGTGGACGTAGTATATGACCCCGTTGCCAAAGGGGGATTTCTAAAGATGGCCGCTGCCAGACAGACAGGCCAAGAGGAGGATCACATGCTGCACAAGCTGCTGGCCGCCCTGCAAGGGAAACGGCCCGATCTGTACAAAACGATTGACGAAGGCATGCAGGCCGGAACAATCACCGATGACCAGGCAATCACCATGATTGCCGCTGCCACCGTATCCGATGCCGGCGGAGACGCCGCCAATGGAAAACTGGTCGCCGACCTGACCGCCGGGATCAAAGAGGCCCTGCAAGCCGGTCAGTCAACCGAGCTGAAAGAGATCCAGCTCCAGGCCTGCTCCATGACCCTGGCCGCCACCCTTACCGCCAGCAAACTGCCCGAACCGGTCCAGGACAAACTGCGCGCCAGCTTCACCGGCGTGATCTTCAAAGAGGAATCTCTCCAGGCCGCCATCAAAGCCGAAAAGGAGATGCTCGACAAGCTGACCGCTTCCGGATCCGTGAGCGGCGCCGGCGATGCCCGCATCAATGTCGGCCGCGAATCGTCCGAAAAACTGCAGGCCGCCTTTGACGGTATGCTGGGCGTCCAGATCGCCGATGACCTGCGCTCCGTGCCGATCTTCACCTCCCTGCGGGCCGCCTATGTCGAGATGACCGGCGACGTGGACATCAACGGCGTGCTCAACCCGCAGCAGCTGCGCCGCATGCAGGCCGCCTACGGCGATACCACCTTTGCCTATGCCCTGGGCAATACCCTCTACCGCCGCCTGACCCAGGACTATCGCGGCTTCACCGATTACGGCGTATCGCGCCTGGTCGGCAACAACATCCGCAACGCCACCGATTTCCGGCCGCTGCAATCGATCCGGGTTGGCTACTACGGCGATCTGCCCACTCTCGACACCGATACCCAGGACTATCCGGATCTGGGCGAAGTATCCGACGAAAAAGTCGAGTACGCCCTGAAAGAAAAGGGCGGAATCATCACCATCAACCGGCGCACCATCATCAACGACGACCTGCGCGCCATCCAGAAGATCATCAGCCGCCTGCCCCGCGCAGCACGCCGCACCGTGGCCCGCACCGTCTGGACGCCGTTTCTGACCAACGCGGTCTACAAGGGCGACAACAAAACCATCTTCCACGCCGACCACGGCAACCTGGGCTCGACCGCCTACGGCATCGTCTCGGCTCAGGCCGCCAAAAACGCCATGTTTGTCCAGACCGAACCGGACAGCGGCGAGCGCATCGGCCTGGTGCCGGTCACCGTGGCATATCCTTCCGAACTGGACGGCATCGTCACCAACGTCAATAACTTCAATCCCCAGGCGGTGGCGGTTGAAAATGGCAACTCCATGTTCAACTTCTTCAAGCCGGAAGGGCTTTTCAAAAACCCCTTCATGACCGACGCCACTGACTGGATGATGTTCGCCGATCCCAACGAGTGCGAGATCGTAGAGCTGGCATTCCTGAACGGCCAGCAGGAACCGGTCATGCTGGTGGCCGACAACCCCGCTAACGGCCAGATGTTCGTCGGCGGCCGGATCCAGTACAAAATCATGCATGACCATGCCGCCGAACCGGTTGATTTCCGGGGTGCCTACAAGGCGGTAGTAGCTTGATCGTAGGGGCGATCCTCGTGATCGCCCGCTTTTAAACCTCCGCCCGAAACCAGGGCGAACACAAGGTTCGCCCCTGCAACACTAACGAAAGGAGTACCCATGAAAAAACTTGTCCTCATCTGTCTGGCACTGCTGGCCCTGACGGTCACCGCCGCCCTGGCCGCAACGTCCAACCCGTCGCCGGCTTCACCCGGCTACACACCGGTTGTTCTGCCGATCAACGGCATCTATTCCAGCGCCAGTTCGCCCGGAATCATCAAGTTCACCGCCCCGGCCAAATACCGGATCGCCTCGGTCAACATCAACGCCCGCGCCGTCAGCGGCACCAACCCGACTCTGAAAGCCCTGGTCAAATCCGGTTCGTTCACCAATTACAGCGGCACGCTGACTGCCGCCGGAACGCCCAAAGACCTGACCGCCGGGTCAACAACCATCATCGCCGATGAATCCGCCGTCGCGGTGGACCTGGTCACGGGAGGTACCTCGCCCAAATGGCGGGACTTGACGGTCTTCATTCTGTTGAAACGACTTTGACAGTTAACGCAACCTGTAACCACAAAGGGCGGCCCAGCGGCCGCCCTTTTTTAAAAGGAGTTCTCCATGAAAAGACTGTTTTTGATAATGGCCGTCCTGGTGTTTCTTTCCGCCGGCCAGTCCTACTCCCTGAACGCCGCCAGCGGCAAGCTGGTCGATGACGGCAGCAGCTCCATCCAGGCGTTTGTTCCGGATCCTGCCAAGGTGTTGGTGCCGATCAATCTCTCCGGAAGCAAAGTTTTCAAAAAAGGTGCCGGCGGCGATTATGACATCACCGGTTGGACGGCAATCAATGTTGTGCCCTCAACCGCCGCGCTGACCCGTTATTTCAATTCCGACACGACCAAAACACGCACCATCGCCGCCGGTCAGGACAACATTATCGTTATCCATCCGGGGGTCACCCAGATCACCATCAGCGGTACGGATACACGGGTGGAAGTGGAAGGGATGTAGGCCATGAAGCGCTGCAATTGCCTGGTGTTCGTGTTGATGAAATTACGCCGGGAAGGAGGGTATGTCGAGATCCGCCCGTCCCGGTCGTTTCGGTTTATTCCGCACTTTTTGCATCTGAGCAAAGATCGCAGGATTTTGTCCCACTGGCAGCCGCTCACTCCCTATCACGATTGGAGGGTGGTACTGCATAAAATATGGTTTAAAGGTGAGGTGAAACATGAGGATTAGATGGTTCTTTGCACTGCTGGTTTTGGTCATGTTTCCGGCGGTGTCGTGGGCAGCAGCATATACAACACAGCGCTCTGGCAACTGGTCAGTTGTCTCTACTGACCCATCATCGCCGTGGTACGACAACGGTGCCCAAACCGCACTTGCCGCAGTGCCGGGTGATGGTGACACCGCAACAGTAGGCCACGCCCTCACAGTGGACGCCAATACAACAGTAGGTACCAGCGGCGTTGAGGGTACTGTCGCCGTCACCATTAACGCTGGTAGCCTGACCATTAATCAGGATGTTCGACTGGTTTGCCGTGGTGGGTTGACTCAAAATAATACCCCTCTGACACTGCAGGCCGGGGCGGCTCTGGAGTTTGATAGTTCTGCCGCGGCATCCCCATTAACCACTAGCTACAAATGGACTCAGGGAACAACCGGGACACAAACATCTGCATCATTTACCGCCAATGGTACCAGTGATAAACGGTGCACAGTTACGAGCAATCCCGGTGGTGCAAACGCGTACCACACTGCGTATGCTGCCACCGGCTCGGGTCAATGGACGGTAACATTTACCGACTTCACCCGGTTCGGCGGTAATGGTAGGGCCAACTCATTTTATTTACGCCCCGATACCGGGCGTGGGTTAAATATCCAGAATGCGACATTTACCGATCTAGGCTCTACAATGCGTACCAATGAAGGCGGAACCGCTGGCAACGCTGCGAATGATTTCATTTTCAACCGTGTCTACATCGACAGGGTAGCGACCAGTCCCGCATTTGACATTTACATCACGCCGCCGACTACCGGACGGCGCGAGTTTACTAATTGCTACGGCTCGGCCCGATGGCAGGCGACCGGGGGTTTAAAGGGCTGGACGCTGGACGGTTCGGTCTTTACAACAATCAATGTCGTATCCGGCCCGGCGGGTGCAATCGCTTCGGCCAAAAACGTTATGCTGATCGACAATGTAGGGGCAATCTCTACGTTTACCTTTGATTTGCAATCAGGAACATTTGAGGATACGTATTTTCTCAGTCACACATTTAAAGACCCGTCGGTACACCTTGGCGGGAGCATACAGATGCACAACGTGTCGTTTTTGGGTGGTGTTGTCGAGTCCAGTGCCAACGGGCCAAACGCACTTGATTTTGTGGCGTTGAGCGGAACACAGGATACGGTCACACAAACATATATCAAGAACTTTGTTTTCGCCTTGGCTGCTGATGGTAGATCACCGGTCGGGCCAGCCCAGTTAAAAGGCACAAAAAACACGCGCTTCATTTTCGAGAATAACACCTTCCCTATTGCGTATGACAACATCGGCCCTCCGTCTGTACATACTTCTCACGGGTCTAACGCCCGAGGCTACAAGGGCCAGATCGAGTCTTTCAAAAACAATCTGATGTGGGCACCTGTCGCGCCGTTAGCCGGGTATTCCGGTGGCCTGGTCAACGTAGGCGGCACTGCCGTACAAAGCGGAACTGCGCAGGGGACATCGACTACAACCGTACTTAATACGACGCTTACTTTTCTGACCGGCGTATCTAGTATGGAGTTGTCGTACTGGGTGAAAATTACATCCGGCCCTGATGCGGGATTAATCCGGCAGGTAGTATCCAATACCGCCAGCAGCATGACCGTTTCCCCTGCGTTTCCTAACAGCATGGCAGGGCAGACGTTCAGTGCATTTCCGGTCGATCAAATCACTGCGGCCGACTATAACGCGGAATACGGTCTATTGGCAGAGGGGACTATTAATGATGCCAACTATGCAGCAGTCACCACCACAAAAAAGATTTACAGCGGCTACTCACAGACAAACCCTGCGGCAATCGGAGCTAACGATATTACGCTGGCTTCGCTGTCGTTCGTTGACACCGATAGATCACTAGCTAACTGGTCGATTAAGGGGCTTGGCAACGCACAATCAGCAGCATGGTCAGCAGCGCCCTATGCAGTTGGGTCAGGCGCATCCCGTGCGGTATCTGGGTTTTATGGGAACCAGGTTATTAACTACCGTGCATTGGTGGATCATACGGCACGAGCAGCAACTGCGCCGGGAGGGTTTGGTAGCACCACGCTCACCATATCGGCAATATCCGCAGCATCGCCGCAGGTGATTACGACCTCTGTAGCACACCAACTACTGACTGGGGATCGTGTGCGAGTGAGAAACACTGATATATCCACCGCCAATGGCATGTGGACTATTACGGTCATCAGCCCTACTCAGTTTTCAATCAACGGTTCGTATCTCGGAGCTGGACAGGCTTATGCGGCTGGGTTCGTCGAGCATAACTGGCGCAACTATTGGGAGTTTGAAGGATTGTACGAAATTCGGCGCACATTGCTCAGTGACCCGCAGGCCAACGCAGCGGCGACGCAACCAAATCTGATCGCATGGATTAAGGCCGGTTACACCCCTACCAACATGGCTCTGGCAACAGCCGGCGAGGGCGGGACGTTTATCGGAGCTGTGCAGCCGATGTCTACACAGTCACAATCAATTACCCACCGGCCAGGTTTCAAATTTGGCCCACTCCGGACGGATCTTCTAGGATTTTGATTGTATTGACAACATGATCTCAAAAGAGTACAAGGCGTAAAAAGGCCCCTATCCCGCACGGATAGGGGCCTTTCTTTTCATCCAGCGAACAGACCCGCCAGCCCGCCCCGTTGTAATGTCTCTCCATGGCAACCCTCATCGATTTCATACGCAGCAAAATTAAAGACGAATCCGGCAAACTTTCCGACCCGGATGATCTGCTAAGCGCCGCCACCGAAGCCCTCAACCGCTACAGCAAGGCCCGGCCGCTGGTGGCCGTGGCCGATCTGCCCGGTTCCGGCTCCTACGATTGCGACCTGCCGATCGACTGGAACGACGGATTCTCCGACATCCTCCAGGTCGAATATCCGGTTGGCCGCGTACCGGCCAACATCATCGACCGCCGCGATTACTCGATCTACACCAGCCCGACCGGTCAGCGCCTGCGGATCCTGGTCGATCAGCCCCCCGCCGGCGAGCCGATCCGCCAGACCTACACCCTGCCGCACACCGAGGACAGCGTCCCGGCCGTGGATCTGGAAGCGGTCGCCAACCTGGCCGCCTCGCTCTGCCTGCGCCAGCTGGCTGCCGCCTTCGGCCAGACCTCCGACCCGACCATCCAGGCCGATACCGTCAATTACCGCTCCAAGGCCGACGAGTTCCGCCGCCTGGCCGACAGTTTTGAAGGGCTCTACAAGTCACACCTGGGCATCAAGGACAACGACACCGTGGCCGCCGGCATGACCGTGGCCCCGCCCCCGGACAGCACCCGCACACGCCTGATCAGCGGCCGCCGCAGATAAAAGCTCCTCCCCTTATTTAAGGGGAGGTTGGGAGGGGTTAGCCTTTGAATCTTCGCCTCAACGTACATACCAGCGGTCCCCTACTGGCCGGCAAAAGTGCCCAGACCATCCAGTCCAACCTGGACAAGGCCATCACCGCCGCCACCCTGCTGCTCTACGCCAAAGTCACCAGCTACACTCCCCAGGGCGTCTTCGGCGCCCAGGGCGGCCTCTTGGGATCGATCCAGCAGGATGTGCGCGGCAAGGGCACGCCGGTTGTGCATGGCATCGTGCAATCCGCCCACGAGTACGCCGAAGTGATCGAAAAAGGCCGCAGGCCGGGCAAAGGCATGCCGCCCAAAGGTTCACTGGTCCGCTGGCTGATGGATCCCCGCAAGCTGGGGTTGGATCAGAAGACCGCCTCGAAGATCGAATTCGTTGTTCGCCGCTCGATCGGCCGGAAGGGCTTCGAAGGCGCCCACATGTTCGAGAAGGCGTGGAAAGAGAACCAGTCCCAGATTCAAAACATCTTTGAGCGTCACGGCCTGAAAATCACCGAGGAACTGAACAATGGCTAACAACTACCGCGCCATCCTGGACGATATCGCCGCCAAACTGGCCAGCGTGCCCGGCATCGGCAGCATTCACAAATACGAGCGCCAGGTGGTTGATCAGGCCAAGTTCATCCTGCTCTTCAAGGACAGTACCGGCAGGATCTGCGGCTGGGAGATCACCCGCCGGGCCGCCAGCGAGCACCAGCACGGCGCCTTTTACCGCCACCACCAGATGGTGCTGAAAGGCTACATGGGCCTTCAGGACGCGGCCGAAACCAGCATCCTGTTCCAGGAGCTGTGCGACGAGGTCTGCGGCCTGTTCCGGATCGCCGATCCGACCACTCCCGGCGCCACCTGGAACTACAAAAACGGCGACGAACCAACCGCCGCCCCGGCCCAGCTGGAAAGCATCAACGACCGCATGTTTGGGGCCGTGCTCTGCCACTGCGCCGAGATAGCCGTCAGCGTCACCGAACGGATCATGCCGTAATCAAAACCAAAGGGGGAACACCATGCACAACCAGCCCGGAGCATACATCGAAAAAGACGGCCAGATTCTTCCCGACCTGACCGACGAGGCCATGGCCGGCCGCAAGAAGCTGGCCGAAGAAACCAGCAAAAAAGCCAAGCCGGAGGTAGCCCATGCTGAAAAATAAAGCCCTGATCACAGCCAAGATCGAAACGACCTACGGCACCGATGCGGCCCCGACCGGCCCGCTGAACGCGATCCTCTGCGAAGAGCCCGATTTCGAGGTGCTCGATCTCAAGGTCGAGCGCAACAACATCAAGCCCAACTTCGGCGCCAAGCGCTTTGTCGCCATCGGCGAGGGCCAGAAGATCAGCTTCACCACCGAGCTGAAAGGCTCCGGCGTCGCCGGCACCGCCCCGGAGATCGGCACCCTGCTGCGGGCCTGTAACTTCACCCAGGTCATTTCCGCCGGGGTCAGCGTCACCTATACCCCTAACTCCACCCAGGCCGGCGAGTCGGTCACGATCTACTACTACCTGGACGGCCTGCTGCACAAAATCACCGGCGCGCGCGGCTCCTGGTCGATCAGCGACGGCAAGGTCAACAGCTACGTCAAGATCAAGTTCGAGTTCACCGGCATTTACGGCGGCCCGGTTCCCCTGGCCCTGGCCACGCCGACCTTCAACGCTACCGTCCCGCCCGTATTCCGGGGCGCGGCCTTTGCCATCGACAGCTACGCCGCCGTGATCGACGGCCTGACGATCGAGTGCAAGAACGATATCGCCAAACGGGTAGATCTGAACGCCGCCACCGGCATCCTGGAATGGTTCGTCAAAGATCGCAGCGTCACGGGCCAGATTGCGCCCGAGATGGTTCTGCCGGCCGCGAAAGACTTCTGGGCCATGTGGCAGGGCGGGCTAGCCTATGCCATGACCGCCACCGTCGGCAGCGTGGCCGGCAACCGCTGCGTCATCACTGCCCCGGCCGTGCAGCTGGACAAGCCCAAATACAGCGACCGCGAGAATATCGTCACCGCAGAACTGCCCCTGGTACTGGCCCCCACCAGCGCCGGCAATGACGAGATCACCCTGGCCTTTACCTGATTGATCGGGCGGGTTTGAAACCCGCCCCCACCTTACAACCGAATGGAGATGGCTATGCCCCGCGACCTGCAGCAGACCGACCGCAACGAAATGATCATCCAGGACGCCATCAGCGCCTGTGAAATAGTCCTTTATTACCGCCAGCCCACCACTCCCGAGCGGATCGGTTTCCAGCGCGCCTCCTGGGTCCGCAAGGGCAAGAAAGTCCACAACCGCACCGCCGAAGCCCGCGCCCATTACGGCGCCCTGATCCTGACCGGCATCCGCGAAGGTGACTTTTCCTGCGGTTCAGCCCTGATCTCCTCCGACCCGGCCAGCCCTGCGTACCGGGCCGACTGGAAAGAGCTGGTCACGGCCACCGCCGGCGACCTGCTGATGCTGCTGGGGATGCAGGTTTTCGAGGGCAGTTTTCAGGAGCTGGTCAAAGCCGTGGCCACCACCCAGGCCACGAGTGACGACGGGGATCCGGATGCGGACGATCCGGATGACAACGAGCCGGAAATTACGATCGAGGCCGACGAGGTGGCCGAGATTCTCCCTTTGGAACCGAGCTCGAACGGGTAAGAGCCAACTGCGGCCCGGAGCAGCGCAGCAAATGCGCCTCCGGGTCCGGCCCGTTTATCGAGCAGGTCTGCGCCGCCTGTGATCGGCGCGAATCCTACACTCCCACCCCCTGGTTCAATCACATCTGGTTTCTGTGGCGGATGAAACGGGGCGGCTACCCTTTCCAGGGCGATGAATTGACGATTGAGGAATGGTTGGCAGTGGCCGACCTGGATGATTTGATGCAACCCCCACCCATGAGGCTCTAATGGCAAACGTGATCAGCATACGCATAGAAGCGGACGGCAAAGCCGCGATTGTGGAGACCCGCAAGACCGCTGACGAAGTCGGCAAGGAGATGGGCAGCGCCGGCAAATCGGTTGATCTGCTGACCGGTGCTTTCAGCCGCCTGGGCCCGGCCGCCATCGCCTCCGTGGCCGGATTCACCACCGGCGCCATGATCTCCCAGCTGCATGAAGCCGGGAAAGCTGCTGAGCGTCTGCGTAACTCGTTTGAAGCTGCCGCCGGAAGCATCCACAAAGGCGGCGCCGAACAAGCCTACGCTCGCGCCGAAGCGCAGCGGCTTGGCCTTGATCTGCTTTCCACCTCCCAGGCTTACCTGAAGTTGACCGCTTCAGCCAAAGGCACCGCCCTGGAGGGGGAAAACACCCGTGCCATATTTTCCAGTGTCGCCGGGGCCGGGCGGGCGCTGGGGCTGTCAGCCGATGAAATGTCCGGCGCATTGCTGGCCATCAGTCAGATGATGAGCAAGGGCACGGTCAATGCCGAGGAATTGCGGGGCCAGCTCTCTGAAAGACTTCCTGGCTCGTTTCAGATCGCCGCCCGCGCCATGGGCGTGTCCACGGCCGAGCTGGGCAAGATGTTGGAGAAAGGCGAGGTTGTGGCCGATGACTTCCTGCCCAGGTTCGCCGCCGAGCTGGAAAAGACCTTCCCGGCCGGTGAAAAAGCAGTATCCGGCTTGACCGCAGAGACGGAACGCTTGAAAACCGCGTGGTTCGGGCTCAAGACAACCGTAATGGATACCGGCGGTGAAAGTATGTTTGCCGGCGTGGCCCGGAGTATGCGCTGGCTGACCGACGAAGCCGAACGCTTGGTGCGGACGATCATGACGCTGGACAATTCCCGCAAACCCAGCAGTGCTCCGATCACTAAAAGCGACCAAGCCCTGTTATTCGGCGATTACAACGGCGTCGGCCCCAGTGGCGGCGCAAGCTATCTGCTGGGCAATGGTGAAAACATATTCGCCCCGTCCCGTCCGATCCCCAATCCGTCCGAGGCAGACGCAAAAGCAGCCGATAAAGCACTGGCCGCCGCTAATAAGGCACGTGTTTCAGCCTCTGCTGCCGGTCGGGCCCCGGCGATTGTCTACAGCCGCCAGAATGACCTGCTGCTGAAAAATATTGAACGTTATCAAAGGCAGCTTGAAATCCAGAGCCAAGAATTGGCCGCTTTGGAGTCCACAGCCGGTTTTGACGCGCAAACCTTCAAAACGTCAAACAGTTATCCGACTGACCGCTACAACGTTACCCCCCTATCCCAGTACCGCCTGCTGGACAACACCCCGCGCAGCATTCCCCAGGCCCCGCCGCCCGAACGGGACCCGCGCGCATTCGACAGCCTGAACAACTCTATGGCGTTGGCATCTATGGATGCGCGCGGCCAGAGTAACATGGCCGAAAAAACCCGCATGCTGATGCAACTGGATGAGCGCCAGAAGATCATTGAAGAGTACTACGGCAAAGAGGTCAGTCTGCAGGCTCAGAAAAACGCGGCTCTGGCCGCCGCCGACCAGGAATACGCCGACCAGAAAGCGGCTTTCGACAAGTTCACCATGGAGCAGGGCATCGCTTCGATCGGCCAGAATCTGGGCCAGATCGGCGAGATCATGATGCAGGGCAACAAGGACCAGTTTGAGGCTGGCAAAGCCTTCGCCATTGCCAGCGCCATCGTCAACACCTACATGGCCGCCAGCGCCGCTTTTTCGGGTATCACCTCCTCCACCGGCGGCTGGGGCATCGCCGCTGCGGCGGTTGCCGCTGCCACGGCGGTGGCCACCGGCATGGCCCAGGTGGCGGCCATCGAATCCACCCAGTACCGGGGCGGCCGCGCCCTGGGCGGTCCGGTCGAGCCGGGCAGCACGTATCTGGTGGGCGAGCGCGGCCCGGAGCTGCTGACCATGGGCGGCCAGGGGGGCACCGTCACCCCCAATAGCTCCCTGGGCGGCCAACGCCAGGAGGTGCGCGTCACCAACGTGTACCAGATCAGCACCGGCGTGGCCGATACCGTGCGGGCCGAGATAATGCGGGCCGTGCCGGCTATTACCGCCCACAGCGTCGCCGCCGTGGGCCGCGCCATCAATAGCGGCGGATCGCTCTCGGCCGCCGTGGGGAGGATGTAATGCCGACCTTGACCTTCCCGGATGTGCCGATCGCCCAGGCTCACTGGTCATTGGTTTCCAACACCCAATCAATGGATTCCGATCTGAACGGTTCCGGCCAGGACCTGGCCCTGCCGGGCGATAAATGGGCGCTGCAGATCACGGTTACTGATCTGATGGGGCGCGAGGCGCGTATGTTTTCGGCTTTCGTCAACAGTCTGCGCGGCCGCACCGGGCGTTTTTACATGATCCCTCCCGGTTGCGGCACGCCCCTGGGCACGGCCGCCGGCAGCGGCGTTGTCAGCGGTGCCGGCCAAAGCGGCAGCACGCTGGTTACCTCCGGCTGGACGCCCAACCAGGCCGAGCTGTTCGCGGTTGGCGACTATTTCCAGGTTGGCAACGAATTGAAGCAGATCACCGCCGCAGTCGCCGCCAGCGGCACCGGAACGGCAACCCTGCAGTTCACCCCGCCGCTGCGGACATCACCGGCCAACGGCGCGGCCATCATCAGCGTCAATCCCAAATGCATTATGAAATCGGTGGACAACAACCAGGCCGGTTATAATCTGTCCGGCCCCCGCATCTATGCTTTTCAGCAATCCTACATCGAGGCGATCGATCTATGAGATCCATCAGCGCAGCCATGGCCGCCGCCATCGTCCAGCCGGTTATCCGCCCGGCGGCCCTGATAAAAATCGCGTTCGATTCCGGCACGGTGGCCTGGTGGACCGGTTTCGGCCCGATCAGCTATCTGGGCGACACCTACCTGCCCACCGGAAACCTGGTTTCAATTTCCGGCGTCAAGGAACAATCCGGGATCAAAAGCTCTGGCGTCACCATCAAGTTAAGCGGCATCAAGCCGGAGACCGTGGCCCTGATGCAGTCCGAGCCCTACCTGGGGCGCCCCTGCTGGATCTACCGGGCGCTGCTCAATGATCAAGACGGGTTTGATGCTGATCTGGTTGCCCTGCGCTTTTACGGCCGCCTCGACGACATCAGCGGTGAGTGCGGCAAAAGCGCCAGTTTCAGCATTTCTGTCCGCTCGCGGCTGTCGGATTGGGAGCGGGAGCGCACCCTGCGCTATACCGATGCCGACCAGCAGAAGCTCTATCCCGGTGACCAGGGCATGGAGTTCATCCCGCAATTGAGTCAGCGCAAGATCATCTGGCCGCGCGCAGCGTTTCTTCCGGATCCGAGGGACTGATATGGATGTGATGATACTGGATGAGGCCGACAACATCGAGATGCTGCGCAGCCTGGGCAACGAGTGGAAAACTCTGGCGCACGGGGCTGACTACGGCCTGCCGCTGGATGTGAATATCTGGCTGGCAACCATGCAGAATCTGGCGCAGCGCCCTGATGGTGACGTGCTGGTGCTGGTCAACTCGGATGGAGGCGTGTGGGGCTCACTGGGCATGACCTACCGCCCCAACCATGTCGGGCCGGGCCTGATCGCCAACGAGTGCTGTTTCTTTGTTTCCCCGTCCGCCCGTGGCGGCGGTCTGAAACTGCTGCGCGCAGCCGAAGCGCTGGCCCGTGCCAAGGGCTGCGGGTTCGCCACCTTCAATGCCTCCAGCATCGCCGGTGATGCCGCCCGCAGCGGGCGCTTGTATCAGCACTGCGGTTATACCAATTTTGAAACGTCATATTTGAGGGTGCTCTGATGGGATGCGGCTTTAATCCACTCAATCCGCTTGATCCGACTGGCCTGATCAACGATACAGCCAAGGATTTAAACCCGTTCGGGATGGGCGACCCGTTTGTGATGATGACCAGTCTTGATTTCAACCAGAATCTGAAAATCATGGGGGAATCCTGGACAAAAATTAAGCATTGGCTCGTCCCGGACATGCGCCGCGACCGCGAGGCCATGACCAATTCGGCCCTGACCAATCGCCGCTGGGTTTATGGCACCTGCCGGGTTTCGGGCCAGCTGGCCTATGCCGAAAGCAGCGGCAGTAAAAACGAGTTTCTGCATTTGATTGTGATTCTGGCCAGCCATCCGGTGGCATCGTTCCAGAAAGTCTATCTGGATGATAAGCCGATTGAAGATTACGGTACCAACGCCAGCTATAAACTGTTCAACGGCACCCAGACAACCGCCTGCGCTGAAATGATAGCCGCCTCGGCCGGCAAGTGGACGGCCAACCACATCCTCAAGGGCTGCGCTTATATTTACCTGCAGCTGACCTACGACGAAACCCTGTATGTCAGCGGTCTGCCGACGGTGAAAGTTGTGCTGAACGGCAAGCCGCTGTATGACCCCCGTACCGGCCTGACAACGGGTATTTCCGACCCGAACGTAAAAGTGGATGTCAAGCCGGTGGACGACCAGTCCGGCGGCTATACCGGCTGGAACGATAATCCGGCCCTGTGCGCGCGGGATTACATGCTGATCCCCGAAGAGCTGGGCGGCATGGGCTGCACGCTTGACGAGATCGACGATGCCTCTATCATTGCGGCCGCTGACATCTGCGACCAGTGGGTGTACAAAACCACCGATGGCAGCCAGCAGGAAAAGCGCTTCACCTGCTCCGGCACGTTCGAAATCAACAGCACCCCCAAAAAGATTCTGGACGCTCTACTTCAATCCATGGCCGGCACGCCGCTCTTCATCCAAGGTAAATGGCGGATTTTCGCGGGGGCCTGCGGCAGTACCAGCGGGCTAGTAACGCTGGACGAAAGCTGGCTGAACGGCGGCATCAGTTTCAAACTGGGCTCCAACAAGAGCGAGAAGATCAACACCATCAAGGGCACGTTTGTCGATCCCGACGATCACTGGGCATCCAAGGGCTTCCCGCCCGTAACCAGCGCGGCCTACATCGCCGAGGACGGCGGCGAGGAATTGAGCGAGGACATCACCCTTAATTTCACCATTTCGCCCTCCATGGCCCAGCGCCTGGCAAGATCATCATGGAGCAGAGCCGCCGGAATCTGCAGATTGATTACCCGTGCAACTTTAAGGCTTTCGCGTTGACGCCTCACCAGCTTGTGCGGGTGAACAACACCCTGCTGGGATGGTCTCAAAAACTGATGCGGGTGGTGGATTGGGATGATACCGAGACCAGCGGCATCCGGCTGACCCTGGTCGAGGAAGATCCGGCCGTTTACAGCTGGCTGCCGGGTGACGTTGTGGAGATCCCGGAAATCCCGCTGACAATCCTGCCCGACCCCTGGACGGTTTCGCCCCCCTCCAGCCTGGCCCTGACCCCGCAGATTTACGACTACAACTCCGGCGCCGCCACGCGGGTGGATCTGGATGTATCCTGGACGGCCGGCGGGCCGGGCCAGCTGCGGTATGAGCTGCAGTACCGCCTGGTGGGCGGGACGTGGTCGGGGATCGTCAACGTCGGTTACGACACGCTTTACACCCTGCCGACCCTGGCGGCTGGCACTTACGAGGTGCGCCTGCGGGGCGCCAACAGCATCGGCGCGGTTTCGGAATGGGTACAGGCGACGCAGGCCGTCCCGCTCCCCGACACCATCGTACCCAATGTCACCGGCCTGGAGCTGGTGGGGCAAGGCAACGATTACCAGTTTGTGGGCCGTGACATTACCCTGGGCTGGAACTATGTCTCGCCTCGCGCCGATACCGACGTTTCCGGCCCCGGTCGTGGCTCCAGCTGGTTCCGCTATTACGTTGTGGAGGTCTACACCACCGGCGATGTTCTGCGGCGGACGGACTACACCACCCACGAGCGCTATACCTACAGCTATGAGATGAACCGTCAGGACGGCAACGGCACGGCCATCCGCACCGTCAAATTCTCGGTCAGGATCATGTCGGCCTGGGGTGCGTTATCGGCTACTGCGGCGGTGATTACGGTGACAA
The DNA here is from genome assembly GCA_021850095.1 of Deltaproteobacteria bacterium. Taxonomy (GTDB): domain Bacteria; phylum Desulfobacterota; class Desulfuromonadia; order Geobacterales; family Pseudopelobacteraceae; genus JACRCG01. Next base: position 26,072 of record JAJZRX010000003.1, on the reverse strand, counting down.
ACCCCAACATCGCCAAGCTCTCCGCCCTGGCGCTGGTGGGCGGCATCAATACATTATCGGTCGGATTGCCCCAAATCAGCGAGCCGGACTTTTCTGGCTACGACGTGCACGCCTCCCAGACACCCGGCTTTACACCAGGGGCGGGAAACAAAATCAACGGCGGCGGCCCGGAATCGGTCGTTACCAAGGTCAATATGGCACCCGGCACCTGGTACGTCCGGGCGGCTGGCCGGGATAGTTTCGGCAGCGATGGGGCCAACTTTTCCGACGAGTATTCCGTTGCGGTCTCCAGTCTGGTTGTCACCCCCGCCATGTTGGACGGCGCGGCGCGGACTGACTTCTTCGTCCGCGATACGATTCTGTATTTTGACGTTGCCGTGCTGACCTGGGATGCCGGGTACATCGACCGGGGAGAACATATCTACACCCTGGCAGCCGGAACGCTGGCCGCCGCCAACGCCTGCTACATCATAGCCACGTTTGAGGATAGCGGCTATACGGCCACGCTGTCGAAAACGGCGGTGACAGCGGGACTGCCGACCCTGACCGCCAATCAGTCCATCATCGCCGTGACCAGCGCCGATGCGACTCCCCAGGGTAATTATTACTGTTATGTTCGACAGGCGAATTCGGTTTCGATCGAGGGGGCGTTGATACGGGACACCACGGTAACGAATGCAAAAATTGCAGATACCATCCAAAGTGCGGACTGGGACCCGGCTACTAATGACGGATGGAAAATCGACAAGGCCGGGAATATCCAGGGCAAAGCGTTAATTGTAGATACTGTAGATGCTGACAAAATCACATCTGGAACAGAAATAAAAATAGATACCACATACGATTCGGTTCAAGCCTCGCTGTCTGTCCTTGTAAATTCTTCGACAAAGGGCTGTGTCCAGCTCGACAACAGCGACAGAGACAGCACTATACCTGCTCTGACGGTCAAGCAAGGGCAAAAGCTCGGCTCCCCTCTTTCGTGCGCTCCAGCGGCGACGTTCCGCTCTGATGGAGATTACGGATTGGTATCAACAGGTGGGAAAGGGGCGCTTCGCTTATATCCATCTGCAGCAAGTGCTGCCCCTACACATTTAGCAGATATGGGGGCGCTATGGGTAACATCAGATGGGGTGTTGTATATAAATCTAGGTGGCGGTAACTATTACACACCAGGTACTAATTGGGCAAAGGTAGGCGCTCAATAGTTAGGAGAAGCAATGGCAAAGATATTATTGATATTAGCAGTTTCAGTTTTTTTGTTCGCCTGTGGTGACAATTCGCAAACCACACCAGAGCCTAAAACCTGTATTTTCCCTGTAGTCAGTTCATCTCGGTAACGGAGCAACAATGTCACAAATCAGCGCAGGTACTGCCAACGTTACCAACGGCAACAACACAGTCCAGCTCCCCGGGGCAGATCTGACCGGCGTGGTATCAGGCGCCGCTTTCCATGTGCGCGGCGTGGATGCGGTTTATTCGGTCATCGCCGCAGCTCCCGGAGCTTCTCCCCCCACGGTGACGCTCTCGGTCAACTATGCCGGGATCACCGCCAGCGGAGCGGAATACCGGATTACAACCGGCTTTTCTCCCAACAACAACCTGTACGAGCCGGATCCGGGGGATGTGGATATCCCGATGCTGCTGAAGCACCGGCTGGTGCGGCCGATTGACAGCGGGCTGAATGCGTTCGGGTCTTCTGCCCGGACTATCCTGAATTATCCCGGTTCTGACGATACTGCCCGCATGATGAACATGCTGGCGGATACCGGCAACATCCTCTTACCGGCCGGGTATACCGCCCTGGTCGATCCGATCACGGTCTACGCCAGCACGCATAAAAAATGCGCGGTGGCCGGTTTGGGCGGGCCTGCCACCATCAAGCTGAAAGACGGGAGCAACGCCGATCTGCTGACCTTTGACGGCACCAACCAGTCCTACGATATTTCATCGGTGGAGGGCAGTTATTTCCGGCTGGACAATATCGTGCTGCATGGGAATAAGGAAAACCAGACCGGCGGGGTAGCCTGCCTGAAGCTTCGCAACGCATCCTATTCGGTGATTACCAAGAGCGTCATTTATAAAGGCTTTGGCGATGGGATCTGGGTGGAAAACTACAACGGCAGTCCTGATTCGGATGAGATCAATATCGAAAACAGCATGATATTCTTCAACGGGCAAAACGGGATCAGGCTCCAGTATACCTACGTTACCTCCTCGCAGGCGCCGGGCGATCATCTGATAACGAACTGCCATATCAACTACAACGGGCTGCACGGGATTTATTGCCCGATCGGTTTGGCAACCATCATCAGCAACAATAATATCCTGACCAACGGCTTCAGCGGCGGCCCCGGCTGCGGCATCCGCCTGGGGGATTTCACGGCCAACGGTTCATGGGCCAAGGCGTCCCGCTTCTCGGTGATCGGCAATCAGGTCAGGTACAACAACAATCAGGGCCTGTACGCGGACGGCATCAATAGTTCAATCATATCCGCCAACCAGTTCCACCTGAACAACCGCAATACCGGCGGATCAAACCTGGATATCTGGAACGCGGTAGATCTGGCTGTTACCGGCAACGTCTGCACGGATATAGATTTCACCCCGATCAATCTCTATGGCGCGCAATTCGCCTATTCTTCGGGATTGATGATCACCGGCAATATTTTTAACGGACTGTCCGGCGGGGTCAATATGGCCAGCAGCACCTATCGGTCAAGCTGCAATGTGGGGCTGGCGGATGCGTAAATAGATATACTAAGAGGCAGCGGCCGGCAGGTGCTACCAACACCAACCGGCCGCCGATCCACAGAGCAAGCTGTGAGCCGACCAAGGCTGCCCCACCCCGTACGAGGATGGGGGAGTTTATCAAATCCACTTTGATAAAACAAGGAGACTCACATGCACTATCAGCCAATTATCCCCTGGATTGGCGGCAAGCGCCGCCTGGCAAAACACATCCTTCCAATCCTCCCCGAGCATACCTGTTATGTCGAACCGTTCGCCGGCGCTGCCGCGATTCTCTTCCTGAAGGAACCTTCAAAAGTTGAAGTTATCAACGATATCAACTCGGATCTGATTACTCTCTATAGAGTAGTGCAAAACCACCTGGAGGAGTTCATACGTCATTTCAAATGGCAGCTGGCCAGCCGCCAGATCTATGAATTGTTATTGGAAACACCTCCAACAACATTGACCGATATCCAACGCGCGGTCAGGTTCTTTTACCTGCAGAAGCTATCCTTCGGTGGGAAAGTCTCAGGCCAGACTTTCGGCACGGCAACAACATGTCGGCCACGATTAAACCTGCTGCGGCTGGAAGAAGAATTGAGCCTGGCGCATCTCAGACTATCGAGAATAGCCATCGAACATCTGCCCTGGCAGAAGTGCATCACCAAATATGATCGTCCGCACACGTTGTTTTTCGCAGATCCACCATATTGGCAAACAGAAGGCTATGGAGTCGATTTCGGCATCGAGCAATATGAAGGCCTTGCCGAAGCCATGAAAACGTCTCAAGGACGATTTTTGACAACCGTCAACAACCACCCGGACATGAAAAAAGTCTTCAAGGCTTTCACCATGAAGACTGTCGATATCAATTACACTGTTGGAGGAGGATCAAAGGGAAAAGAAATGCAAGAACTGCTCATCCAAAGCTGGTAAATCAAAGTTCGTTTGAACAGGTCAAAGTATTTTGAGGGCCAATTATGTTAACATTTGGCTGTGAGTTATGGCGTCGCGTTATACCAAATCGCAATCCGGCGACCGTCCTATTTCATAAACAGCAGGAAGATCTGAACAAAAACAATCTTGAGCAGCATGCTGAGCGGGTAGACAGCGGCATAACCGGGCTCGACCCGTTCATTGCCGCAGCGCCCGACGGCAAACCCGAGCACCGCCGGCTGGGTCTGGATTCCGGCCAGAACACCTCCGATAAAGGGCCAGGATTTACCGGCAATCGCGCGCGCCATGGCAATCGTCACCAGACAGGTCACCAGGGTTATGCCGGCCCCGGCAACCAGCGCGTCTACATTCAGGGGAGCCGTATGCAGCAGACCGCCCGCCTTGATACCGGCACAGGCCAGAAAAACAACCAGGCCAAGTTGACGCAGTGACATCGAAACACCGTAGGGCAGATACCAAGTCAGCGGCCCGGTTCGGCCCAAGGCCCCCAGGATCAGGGAAACCACCAGGCAACCGGCCACCGGACCGACTTCAAAGGTCCCGAGCCCCATCGGCAGGCTGACGTCAACAGTTCCAAGAGCAATGCCCATCGCAAGCCCCAGGCCGAAGGTCAGAACGTTGAACTCACTGGCCTCGTGGTAGGAATCTCCCAGATAGGCCGAGATCGTCGAAAGGTTTTCCCTTGGTGCGATAACTCGCAGACGGTCACCCGGCATGATGGTCGTTTCCGCATTGGGAATAAAATCCGTATCGCCGCGCCGGATTCTGGTCACGATTCCCTCGTAATTGCGGAAAATCCCCACCTGACGCAGGGTCTTGCCGCAGAGATCCGGGTTGGAAACGAAAATGCGGCGGATATCCAGCTGGCTGCGGTCATGCTGCACATCGCCCTCGTAGGCGATGCCCAGTGCTTCGGTCGCCTTTTGTATGTCCTCCGACAATCCCACCAGGGTTACGATGTCGCCGTTTTTTATGACCGAATAGCCGGAAACCGCGAACTGTTCGTCGCCCCGCACGCAACGGGCGAAACGAACCGAGAGCGCATGGCGCTCCAGCAAACCGGCAATCGACTCCCCAGGCTCCTTGACATGACAGACCGTTATGGCACTGCTTGTCAATGAATCGCCGGTCGAGTGCGTTTCGTTCCGGAAGGGCCAAGCCAGCATCAGGATCGGAATCAGGACACCCAGCGGATAGGCGATCGCATAGCCGAGCGTCGCCTCGGCGCCTTGCGGCCCCAGCGCCGTTGTGGCGGCCGCCAGCGAAGGTGTGTTGGTCAGGGCGCCCGCAAATACGCCGGCGGCGGTGCTGGCCGGAATATCAAGCAGACGGGCGGCCAGCAGGTCAACGCCAAAGGCGCAGCCCACCGCAACCGGCGGTATCAGGAGGTAGCGCCAGCCGCCGTGTGCCCAGGTATGAAACAGAAATTCGCTGGATGAAAGTCCGATCGCATAAACAAACAGCGCCAGGCCGAAAGTCGCCAGTGCATCCGGCGGTTTGACCGTCGGCTCGATGTAGCCCCACATGACGCCGGCAAACAGCACTCCGGCCACCCCCAGAGAAACTCTCTGGATGGAGATGCGGCCCAGCAGGGCTCCGCAGCCGATGGCCAGACAAACCAGCAGTAAGGGATTATTCAACATGACAGCTCCGTTTATCTACTTTCAAAAGCAGCATTTATCTAATCATCTATCGGATTGGTATTCCGGTAACGGATCGTCAACCCCTTCAGAAAGTTTCTCAAAAACTGGTCGCCGCACTCCTTGAAATTCTTGTGCCCCTGGTTCCGGAACAGGGCGCTCAATTCTGACTTTGAAATAACAATACCGGCCAGTTTCATGACGGCAATCATGTCATCTTCCTTGAAATCAAGGGCAATCCGCAGTTTTTTTAAAATGGTATTATTGGACAGGGTGGAATCGGGTTTCCCGGCCGAGCCGCCGGCAGATTCACGCTTGCCCCTACGGTGAGCGATCAGACCATCCAGAAAGAAGGTCATCAGAGGATTGCTGCATTCGATATAATCCTCCTCATCTTCCTTCTTGAGAAACTTGATCAGCGTAGGCTGTTCGATAGAGCAGCCCGAGAGTTTGAAGATCTCAACCATGGCCGGATTGCTGATGTCCAGTGCATAGCGTAGGCGGCGCAATATATCGTTGTTGTTCATGCAGTGCTCCTGGTAAGTTTTTTTTTGTGAAGCCGCGCAGCGGGAAAATCGAATGACAATCTGGTTTCAAATGTCAACCGGGAATCTATACATCATTTTGCCCCCATAACTCCATCTGAATCAGCAGGCGCTGTACATATGGAACAGCATGTTCGATCAAAAGCCAAGAAGAGAAGCGGCAGCCCTACTGTCGGGTTTCTTTACACCACCACGCTCGATTTTGACGTATCTTACCTAAATCATTGAAGCACAGTGCATTTTATCAATGGCATCAAAATTGCTTTAGTGAATTGTTTATAATTATAAAAAGGGAGACCGGTTTTTATGTTCAAAAAATCATTCATCACAGTGGCTGTACTATTCGCTCTGACCGTTTCTTCCGGAGCATCCTGGGCATTCAGCCTGTTCGTGGATTCGGCACCCAGCCAGGCATACAATTCATCAGCCTATGATACATGGTGGAGTGATACAAAGGCCGACATTTTCAGCGGTACTTTTGTGAACATGGCCAACAGCGCAAACCCCGCCAACCGGGGAACCAGAAACTTTGATATTCGGGACATGGTTCAGTACGATCTCCCTGATTTCGGGAGGCAGCTCAATTTTATTTTCTGGCTGCCGAATGAGACCATCGAGACCATGACCGACAACTTTGAACGAGCGATGATAGTTTATAATAATATGCTGGGCGGTCTAGCCTTCGATTGGGATAAACCGGAGTTTTGGGAAGACGACCCCAGCAATGGCCTGATCGGCACCGTGGGCTTCGCCTGGGACGCATCGGACGTTCCGGCAACAGACCTGGATGATTATATTGACGACCTGGGTTCAACCCAGGGAGACGTCATATTCGGAGTCAGACAGCTTGACAGTAATGGTGTTGTTGTTGAAGAAAAATATGTAACCGCCACCTATGCTCCGGTTCCGGAACCCTCCACCTTCCTTTTGCTGGGCGCCGGCCTTGTCGGCTATGGCCTGCTCCGCAGAAACAAGAGATCATAGCCAAGGACTTAAACACACATCTGTACAGAACAGCCCGCCGATGGAGTGGCGGGCTGTTCTGTTATCCGGTCAGATATTTTTCAAGGCTTGTCCTTCGCGTTTTTGCGCCCCACAACATTTTCGATCCACTGTGAAAGCTCCCGGCCGCTTTTAAGGACCTCCTCCGGAAGGGCCAGACCGTTTCTGACTGCCAGGTCGTTGGCGTACTTCAACTGGTTTTCGCTCGGCCCGCCACCCGTGCCGCGTGCCGCCGGGACCGCGAAGCCCATCTTGTTGTGGACGCCCCGGCAGAAGCGCTGCCAGGTTTCCTTGTTATTCACCACCAGATCCAGAAAACTTTCCATCTTGCTGGTCAGTTCATAATCAATCACCCACCCATGCTGGCCCCTCAAATAATCGATCAGAGCTTCGCCGGGCGGCAGGGGAACGACTTTTCCCTTTTCCTCCCTGACATAACCGCGCTCGGTAATATTTTTGGTGATGGCGGCATAGGTAGAAGGGCGACCGATACCCAAACGCTCCAGTTCCTTCACCAGTGAACCCAGCGTAAACCGTCCGGGCGGCTTGGTCTTTTTCTCGTCCAGGATCTCCCCCAGCTTCGGCACCAGCTCACCCGATTCAACCGGCGGCAGCAGCTGCAACCTCTCATCGTCCCCCCTTTTTTCCTTTTCCTCGTCCAGTTCAGCATAAACCTTCAAAAAACCGTCAAAGATCAGCACCCTACCGGAGGCCTTGAAACGCTCTCCCGCCACGTCAAAAAGCATGGTTGTGGAATCAAAACGGGCCGGCGCCATCTGACTGGCAACCGCACGTTTGAAGATCAGCTCGTACAAGCGGGCATGTTCCTGGGTCAGACCTTCTTTTTTGATGACTGCCGAAATTTCGGCCAGCGAATGCATATGGGTGGGACGGATGCCTTCGTGGGCATCGGCCTGTGAATTTTTCGATTTATGCTGGTTCGGCTTGGGCGGCAGATACTCGGCTCCCACTGTTTTTTCAAGGAAATCTCGAATCTCGGCTATAAAGGCAGCGTCCATCCGGACTGAATCGGTACGGTGGTAGGTGATGACACCGTGATCAAACAGCGCTTGGGCCAGCTTCATCGTCTGCTCCGGCGCGTATTTCAGGCGCACGGCGGCCGCCGCCTGCAGATCAACGGTTGTGAAAGGCGGCTTGGGTGATTGTTTGACCTCTTTCTTTTCAACCTTGATCGCCAGGGCGTGGGTTTCCGCACGGATGACGTCAATAATCGCCTGCGCATCCGCAATCTGCTCAAACTTGCCCTTGATGTGTCGCGCCAGGAACTGCGTGCCATCCTTGTCCAGCTGGATATCCAGCATCCAGTAGGGCGATGAAACAAAGCTGCGAATTTCCCGTTCCCGATCAACCACCAGCCGCACCGCCGGGGATTGAACCCTGCCGACACTGTACCTGCCGCGCAGGCTGCGACTGGTGATCGGCGAGAGAATATACCCCACCAGACGGTCGCCGATCCTGCGTCCCAGGAAAGCATTGTAAAGCCCGGCGTTAGTGCTCTCGAACGGAACCGCTTTGGCAAGCGACTCCTTCAAGCCCTTCTCGGTAACCTCGTAAATCTCCATCCGCAGACACTCTTTGGCCACAGCCCTGACCTCTTCATGGATGTGGCAGCTGATGGCATATCCTTCCCGATCCGGGTCACCGGCCAGCATAACCGTTTCCCCCTTGGCCGCTGCACGCAGCTCCTTCGGCAGATTGGCCTTCTTCTCATGGTACACGAAGGTCGGTTGATAGCTTTTCAGATCAACACCGATCTCGGAATCGGGCAGATCCTTGAAATGCCCCACCGTGGAAATGGTTTTCACCTTAAGGATGGACTGGATTTTTTTCGCCTTGGTTGGCGATTCGACGATGATCAGCATTGTGTGGAGTGCCTGATGGAAGATTTTTCGTATCGGATATGCTGCCCAACTCTGCCTCAAAATCCCGGCGATGTCCAGCAGGGTTGGTTCAGAACGCTCATTTACTTGCAAAACAAACCAATACTTGCTATAGAGTCTGGCCTTTTTATCCCGAAAAAAGACTCAATACTGCTGCCAAATCGGTTGGCGAAGAGGAGGAAACCATGAATTGCACAATCCATCAGTTTGAGGACGTGCTGTCCAAATTCAAATATTTTGCCGAATCGGCAGATATGACCTTGTCATCGGAAGCTGAAAATCTGCGGCAGGAACTGGTTGTAATTTGCGTAGAGTTACTTGCGGCAATACGGGAGGAAATACAGGCGGATGCGGATTCAGTCATCAAATAAGATTCCGCAACAAATCGGAATCATTCAAAACAACGCAACTGATTATCTGCGGTTCTGGTAATAGTTTTCTTTCTTTATCCAGATCAACTGGGTTGCTTGATCAAGAATGACCCTGAGATCCTGCAATGACGTGCTCTTGTAGTGGTTGGCGATTCGGTTCAAAACCTTGCGGGTCACAACCGGATTCATGTACCAAGGCATTTTGTCATCCCCTTCCAGCAACAGGCCGTTACCGCTGACATTACACATTTATGGCACTGCCTGCACTGAACAGTTACGATTTCATACGCCATTTTATCTGCATAAGACGTACCATAAATTTTTTTATCAATAATTCAGGCACATTAACTTAACAAGCTACTGTCAACGAATTTCAGAACACACATACTGTCGGATTTTTTTACGCTGTGTTGACAAGCCAACGTCAGCTTTCCGACACTCTCCACCCCTTCAGATGCCGCCCTCCTGCAACCACCCCCAATAACGGAATCATTTACAAGACAACAGCGCCGCAACCTCAAATGAGGTGCAGCAAACTTGAATGAGGTTGGCACATCAACTCCGGTTTAGCGAGCTATTTTCGGATCTGGTGATGGATATATGCAGAATGCCACGGAGGGGAATGGTGCTTGAACGAACATAGCCGGAAAGAACAATTTTGGATTGTACTCGAAAAAAAAATTAAAAAAAAGACTGTTAATTCGATTTTGCAGTGCTATATTTAAACCAGCAGCAAGGCAGTATAAATCTTCAAAAGGAGGCTTTACATCTTTTATGGAAGAAACTCCGCCAGGCTGTACCCCACAATAGAATACAACATCACTCCGGAGGTTGGATGAGCCGGAAAAGGCCTTAATAAGGTAATCAAGAATAAATTAAAAAAGAAGCCCGCCGATTTGTTTTGGCGGGCTTTAGTTTTGTGATCAGTTCTGAAAAAACCAGGGGGCAGTTATTTCTGTGCAGCACCCTCTTTCTTCTTTCTGCCGGCCAGCATCTTGGCCCCCAGGTTATTTTTCTGGGCATCGGCTTTTTTCTTTTCAGAATAGGCACGGGCCACCAGCGGCTGTTTTGCGGGGATTTCAAACTTTTTTCTGTATTCCTTGTCTGATATCTGGTGAACCTGATTCAGATGTCTCTTAAGAGTTGTAAAGCCTTTATTACAGAGCAGGCAGATAACCTCGTTATCCTTGAATATGTTCTTGAAATTTATTTTCTGCGGCTTTGCCTCTTCAATGGGAACTGCCGGCTCCTGTTCCTGGAGGGTGCCTTCGTCAATGGCTTTGATCATGTTACTGACCGCAACCATCTCTTTCTGGAGCTCTTCAAGAGTCATTTCCTTCCTGGCCAGCCGCGCTGTTAAAACCTGTACTGTCAATTCCGATAATGTCGCCATTTGATTGTTCTCTCCTTGTATAAAATAGTTTTTTCCTTATTTATCAGATTGATGGCCTGAATGATAGCTCCATTTTGTTCTTTTGTGTATTGATCGCCACACTAATGGTAACTACGAATAACCTTAATTCAGCCCGGGCTATTCTTGTCCTTGCCTGACCTTCTTGCTTCCAACTCCTGCTCCGTTTCTCTGCGCAGCGCTGCCAGGCGATCGGGAAAGCTGCCAAACTCATCGCCAAGGTTTATGCCGGATTCTTTGAGCCGCTGCCGCAGCCCGGCCATGATGTTCCGGGCCGCGTCCACACGCTGTTCGTCGCCGGACAACCCGTTGCCGACAACACCGGGAAGCTGTTTGAGAAGATCAAGCAGCCCCGAAGCCGCGTCAGGAGTGACGCCGGAGTTTTTGCCGTGCGGGGTCTGATTAAACTCGTCCAGCCTCTTGCGCCATTCGGCAAATTTTTCATCAACGGCACTCCTCACCTCTCCCAGCGCCTGGCCAAGCTGTTCCCTGGCCCATTGGCGGGCCTGATCTTCAGTGATCTCGAACGGAACAACATTATTCACATCAACTTCAGCGGATTCGCCGTTTAAATTTGTAATAACTAATCCCCCTGGATGAAATGAAAAACCAGGCGGCACGAGAAAGTACCTCTCACTTGTCGCTGTTGTCCAGAGCGTTGCGCATGAGTTAAAAGTCATGGGATCAGCCCCTTATTGCCGAAAAGTTGCTTAACCTGATTCCTCAATGACTGGCTGTTAGCTGGTGAGTTCTTTTTTTCGGATACGAACAACGCTTGCCACCCATATATGGCGCGATACTCCGCAAGCGAACACAAATATTGTACTGGATTGAGCGCGAGTGCCACCTTTGTCTTTTCCGCATCATCAATATGCACCAACACTATTTTGCCCTCTTGAGAGAACTCAATGCCTACATACTCGTCATCACTGATCACATCAAACGGTCTCGGGCTGTCGTAAATTGCGGATACCGGTTTGCCCGCTTCGTCATCTCGCTGATAAAGCGACAGGATGGTCACAAGCTCGGCTGAACCGGAAACCACATGCGGCTTGGCAGCCAGGTATTGCCATTGAAAGAGAAAACCGCCGCTCACGCTGTACACCATACGAATATCGTTTGGAATACGGTAGGTCCCTAAACCAGGTTGCTTTTGTAACCACGCTTCCCATTCGCTCAAGTCATCTTCGTTCAGCTTCGGATATTCTTCAAAGTTCAGTTTAAAGCGATCGTCATGATCCATTTGTTCCGCAGCAGCTCTAATTGTCTCAATTGCTTCAGCAAGCGTCGTTTCATGTGACATGATGAACCTCACGACCCGCCAATTCGGATCTTATTTTGTGTGATCAGTTTATCGATCACCGCCATACCTTCCATCAGTTTATCGACAGCTTCACCGGGTCGGGTCCGTTGTCCGTAAACTTCAAACATACGTGTTTCAAAGTCGTCTCTATTTTTGAACTTCCCACCTGCATCACGCTCGTCGACAATAGCCATGGCAAACCTGATAGGGACTTTTTTGTTCTTGTATAGCGCATCCCGCCCAAAGTCATTAATGTCCGGAACATAGTCGGGATCAAGAGGAGGTGGATCCAGGTCTTTTGAAAACGGTGTCAATTCATCACCAGGCTCCCACTTTTTATCTTTGTAACGAAGCAAACCGCGCTCAACCTCAATATGGCTCGGAAAGTCTTCCAATATTTCGCCCGAGTAATAGTCGACGTGCGCCTTATAGTAGAGGACTTCTTCGTCGTCCTTTCGTCCTATCGTATCCTCTTCAATTCCCAACTCCATGGCCTTGTTGTCTGTTTTTCGCAGGGGAACGGTATTCCACGGATCACCTGGCCCATGCAGACGTTCACTGACAAGATGTCCGGCGACCCAGTAGGCCGGCCCCCATTGGCCGGTTTTAGGATTGAGCTTTTCGTGATCGATTTCAGTGACGTGCTGCCATCCTTTCAACGTGCCCCTTGGTCCGCTGCCGCCCCTACCCTTCTTGGAGAGCGGATTTGCAACCACAGTTGATGCTTTGTCCCCCGCACCTGGTAATATTACCGTATTTGGCAATTCTATCATTCTCAAAGCTATTTGAATTGTCTGCAATTGCGGCCACAACCGTTCTTCCCATTCCTCCGTCGCGTCATCCTTCGCCTTCACCTCTTCGGATTTCCCCTCTGGATTCATTTCGGCCGTTTTTGTATCCTTTGCCGCTGCGTTAGTTTCATCAAGAATCTGCGTCGCACTGACGATTGCAGCCAACGCCCTTTCCTTGCGATCCTTTGAACCTGGACCTTTGAGATGCGCCACCTGATCGGTGTATTCTTTCAATTTTTCACGGACGGGACTCTGCACCCCGCTGGCCATAATGGCTTCCGGTTCACCACCCACATCGCCAATCCAGAGTTCATGATTTTCCTCTTCAGCTTTCCATCTCACCTTGTCGCCGATTTCTCCGTCGAATGTGCCGCCTTTCTTCTCCTTATCCTTCCCGCCGATCCCCACCGCCGCCAAGAGCGCCTTACCCTTCTCGATGATCCAGACCAGGGCTTTCTCGATCAGCCCCAGGATCCATGTCTGGAAGCTCTTGATCTTTTCGGCGATCTTGGAGGGGAGATCACCGAAACCCAGATAATCGGCCAAAAAGGATATGACCGGCGCAATCAGCATCCCCAGCGCTTTTTCCACCGCATTGGCAAAACCGCCGATACTGCCTGCCAGGACATCGCCAATGCCGTTCACCACCGTTTCAATCAGCGTGAAGATGCGGGCCGCATTCTGGAAAATCCACTTCAGTACCCGGTAGATCGCCTCCAGCGCTTGCAGAATGGCCCCGACCGGATTGAAGAGCATTAGAATCCTGACCGAAACCGCCTTGACGATGGCCGAGATCATAAAGTCCACCGCCAGATTAACGACCTGATCGACAATCGCCTGCGGATCGAGCTTTTCCTTGATAAGCTCGTAGATGCCTTCGGGCCCCTTCTCGATCAGGAAAGAGACCAGCGAGTAAACTTTTTCAAGCAGGGCAACGTTCTTCTCACCGACGTGCTTGGCCAGAATCTTCCTGATTCGCGGCCAGGTAATCCCCATCAACTGCAGGAAGAAGGTCATGATGCTCTTGAGCGAAAGATCCTTCGGCAACTGCACGCCGACATCACTCAAGCCGCCCGTCAGCCAACTGATGAAACCCTTCAGCAGGTGCTTGAGGATATTGTCGAAGAATTGAGAGAAACCTTGGCCCAGCCCCTTTAGCAGATTGTCGGCAAACCCGAGCGGATCGTCGGCAATCTCCTTGACAAACTTCCTGATCTTGGCCACCACTGCCCAGAAGGCCGCCGGGGAAATACCCAGCAGATCAAGCAACCCCTCGATGATGAATTTGACCGGGTCTTCCAGGAAGCGGTTGACCGCATTGACGATTCGGCCGACCAGTCCGCCGGCCTTCTTGCGCAGCTCGGCGATTTCCGCGCGAACCTCATCGACGGCCTGACTTGAGCGCTCGACCAGATCCTGGTTGAATTTGTCCCGGGCGGCGATGACATCCTGGTGGAGCTGATCGAGCTGTCCGTCAAATCTGGCCTGTTCCTGGGCTGCCCACCCCTTCAGCGATTCGGGCAGATCGCTGAAAATTTTGGCAATCCGGCTGCGGGCGTTTTTGATGATCAGGTCACAGGCTGCAATGACTGAATTTACATTGGCGGAAATTGCGGTGAGCTTGCTGATGACACCATCGCCGAAGTTCATTTCGGCCTTGCTGTACGCGTCTTCAGCCCAGCCGGGCAAGCCGGTCACCGCGTCCCACAGGCCGACGAAAAAGCCTCCCACACCGGCATGACGCTCTTCGACCCGTTTCTGAACGATGGCCAGATCGGCCTTGAATTGGGAGACCAGCAGTTCTTTGGCCGCTTCCCATTCCGCCATGGCATTGGAGGCCAGCGGCCGCAGGAGCGTCGTGACCTGGCTTTTGGCGTCATTGAAAACCTTCTGTGCTTCGGCTCCGGCTTTGGCGCGCTGCGACTCTTCCGAGGCAACCATGCCCTTCTGGCGGGAAGAACTGCTTTTGGCGGTGGCAACTCGCGAGTTTGTCAGTGCGGCCAGCGCCTGCGCCTGGAGCGCGGCCATATCACCTTCGGCCTTTGCCAGTGCTTCCCGTTGCCCGGCCAGTACGTTGGCGGGCTCTTCCTGTGCCACCTGCTCCAGTTCGCTCTGCGCGCCACGGGCATCAGCAAGCGGCCCGCTTTGCACCAGCTGTGCCGCGGGCGTTTCCATGCCGGCGTCCCGCATCCTTTTAGCGCTGTCGGCCGCATCGGCATCCAGCGAGACACTGGCCGGCGGCACGGCATCCGGCACGGCCGTTGGGGCATCCAACGGCGGCGCTTCGGCAGCCGCAGGCTGGGGGGGCAGATCCCGACCGCGGTGCGGCGCACCTGACGGCGGTTGGTTATTCAGGCCGCCATAATTTTCCTGAACTTTGCCGGTTTCACTCTGCACAGTCGAATTGAGCTGGTTGCCGGCATTGAGGGCCTCTTCTTCCGGCTTGGCCTCCATCAGGGCGTCTTCGTCAGGCGGACGCTTTTTGCGGATCACCTCACGAATCCGCTCGCAGAGCCTGACGATCTCCGGACTCGGCGCCGCCTGAACCTGGGCCATCAGCCCGGCCTGGGCTTTGGCGACAGATTCGGCATCCGGTTCGGAGACAGCCTGACGGGCAGCGCCAACCTGGGACGCACCGCCGGGAAAGTCCGCATTCACTGCGGCCCGCTTTCCGGCCCGGGCCTGAACAGCGCGCGTGCGGCGCCTGGTGGCCGGCGAGGGGCCGGTGGGCGCTTGCGGCATATGCAGTTTTACCGTGGTTTCGGGCGCTACCGCCGCAGGCGATCGTTCTTCTGCAGGGGCTGATGGGGCGGAGACCATTGCAGTGTCAGGCGCTGTGCCTGGCTCGTTGACAGAAAGCTCGTGATCGCTTTCAGGCGGGGAAACTGTTGTTGCTGTTGCGGCAGCTGTCTTTGTGGATTTTTCCGGGGCTGGTGAAACGTTCGGGCTGTGCTGAAGCGGAGCGGACGGAGACATGGCCAACCCGGCCTGCAGGGCACCCGATCGGATCAGGCGCTGCACCGCCTGATTGCCGACGGTTTTCTGCAACTGCAGGATCTGCTGGGCCGGCGAGCGAACAGAGGGAGAAGCGTCAGCGGATCGCTTCGATTCCGCTGAAACAGTTCTCTTGGCATCAGACCTTTTTGCCGTGCTGACAGCTCGCCTGTTCATGTTGATACTCTGTCCGAAGCTGCCATTTTCCAACAGTTTTGATCAAGGCAGCCCCTTTCTCCGGAGTGGTGCCGCTATCAGCCTTTTCTCATTTTTTCAACCACCGTTTTCAAGGCATCCAGCTCTTTCTTCAGCTTGATCACGTCAGGGTCGCGCTGCGGCTTTGCTTCGGGTTCTGGCTTCGCTTCAGGCTTTTTCTTGAACCACTTCGCCGCAGCCCCTAGTGCTTCCACAGAAGAATTTTCCGTAAAAACACGTCCCAGCCAGCAGAGAGCTTCAAGCGGATTGGAATGAATCAGGTTGACATCCGGAAGCGATTGCGGAGGTTTGTTCTTGTTGATCTCGTTGAAAAACGTGTCAAGGCCGCCAACAAGGGATGAGAACAGATAGCTGAACAGTTGTGCGGTCGGGACAAGCGTGCGGCCGCCGCTTTGATTCAATTTTTTGATGATCCGCCGCGAGCGGTCGAATTCAAAACTTCCCAGGATGATGAAATGCTCTTCAGGACAACATTCGGGACAGGGGGGCGACGTTCCGCAGAACTGTTCGGAAAAAGCCTGCACCTCCTTGCGCTGGCACTCCTGACTCTTACCATCCTCGTTATCCGGCTCGCAGTTATTGAAGATGCGCGAAACCAGGCTTGGGCTGACAACTTTCTGGCGCGGCTGGCAGGGCTGATGATCCAGAATCTCGATGCAGAAGCCCTCCCTGATCCGTGAATATTCGCAGACCTTCTCTTCACAGCCGCCACCGGGGGCATAGACCGGAACCGGGTCGCTGGGAGTTTCGTGGTAACGGATTCCGACATGGAAGAGCGTGGACTCCTTTTCCTGCAGCTGGCAATATTCGAGCGTTCCGGGACGGGGAAGCGGCGAACGGCAGGAAAGCGACTGCAGATCAATGGCGGCCGGATCGCAGACCAGGATCTCATTGCCATGGCAATCCAGGGCCATGCCCGGTTTGACGGTAATGGAAGATTTTCCGGCCTCCCCCTGGATTTCAAGCCCGCACACGATTCCCCAACCATGCAGCATGCGATTCAGGAGCTTCCGTTTTTCGTTGTGATAGATCTGCTCCTCCCGGAAATCCCGGTCGGTCATGAGCATGCCGTGGAAGTAGCGGGCCCGCTTGAACGTGTTGTAATCACAGTATGTGTCGTACGTAGTTTTATTGCTCATGGCTGCTCTCCTTTAGCGTTTCCAGGATTTATATAATTGCCGATATCAGGCTGCTTTCTTTTTCCCGCCGGTCTCCTTGATCTGCTTGGCCCCCACCGAGAACCAGCTGACAAAATCGCCCCCCTGGGTGCCGTTGCCGCTGGGCAGACGGCCGCCGATGAAATCACCATCCAGAGCTTTTCCTTCGAGTCCCATGATTGAATTCCCCCGCAGAATGACTTCAAAGCGGGCTCCATGCCTGAGTTCGGAGTGGGCGCCCAGCAATTCATCGTCGCCCCAACCGTCCTCAACAAAAAAGCGGGCGGTTCTGGTGCAGGACTGGCCATCAATAGTCTCGTTTTCGATGGCAATTTTTCCGGCGGGTATGTACTTGACCACCCGGTATCCAGTCCCCTCGTCCTCCAGAATGGCGGCCAGCAGAAAGCTGTGCTGGTCAATGGTATGGCTGAGCACCGGCTTGCTGAAGGTCACCTCCAGACCGGCTTTGATCAATGTGAGAAAGTCACTCCAGGCATACTGTTTGCCGTGGCTCCAGCTTATTGTGTCGATGTGTGGCAGATCTCCGTGATAGCAGTCAATCAGGTCGTAGAGCAGCTGATTGCCGTAGACCAGCTTCCGCCGGGAACAGCTGTCAATCTGAACAGCGCCGTCCTGGTTCACTTTCAGGGTGGCCAGAATGACGCAGCGGGATTCGCCGCACTCCGGGCAGCCCTCCCGAAGCCGGTCGCAGAGGTAGTCGTGCAGGGATTTATCCTGATCCGAATGGCTTTGGGGACAGAAGGGTTGATGCCGATGTTCATGTTCATGCCGCGGCAACGGGATGACGGAAATGCGGAAACTGTCCCGTATGCGGTTGAATTCGCACTTCCCCTTCTTGTCGCAGGCCAGCGGGGGCATGGGCAACGGTTCTGATCGGCACTCATGGAACTCAAGACAGATGGCCAATTCCTTTTCCGCTCCGCCCTTCTCGCTCGTTTCCCGGTCACATTCCGATTCCATCGCAATCAGCGGAACCTCCTGCTGTTCGCACACCAGGATTTCGCGGCCGCAGCAGTCGATGGCCAGACCAGGCTGTACCAGGACCCTGGTCGGATCATCCTTGACCGCAACCACATCCAGTCCGCAGACCACTCCCCACCCCAGAATCATGCGGTTGATCAGCCAACGCTTTTCATTGAAGTAACACTGCTCGTCAACAAAATCCCGCTCCGTCAGCAGCTTGCCGTAGAAATAGTTGTTCCGCTCGAAATGGGGAATCTTACAGATGCCGCAGGCCTTCCGATCTTCGTTCTTCATATCGCTCCCTCGCTTTCATGTATGCTGTCAATCCAATCGGGTATCTTTTCCCACCAGCGAACGGCGCTCAACCTTGCCGCAGGGCTCTTCCTTGTCCACAACCGCCAGGTTGCTCCCCAGGACAGCATCCAGGCCGATTTTCAGCCCCCGGTAACCATCCACGCGGCTGTTTATACCAATGTAGGCGCCCACGCCTCCGGCTGTTTCGTCAATGATCCGCAGATAACAGACCGTATCGGCCGGTTTTTCCGCCTCCAGCAGCCTGATCAGCCCGGCCTGATAGCGGGCGCGCTCCGCCTCGGAAAGCGCAATCATCACCGTGAAACGGTGTGCCAGCGGCAGAAACGGATCCGTCGGCCCGGAAGCCTCCCCACGCAGAGCGCTCCGCCCGAGAATCGAATCGTCCCCCAGGCTGAAACCCCGCACGGGTGTCCGCATCAGCAGCGTGCTGATTCCCAGGCGCAGCTCTTTCCCCATTATCAGCTGTTCACCCAGGGCGGCGTACTCCAGAATACGGGGCGTTTTCCCGGTGTAGATCTCCACCAACCCGACTATCCCGGCGGGAGTCCCCTTCAGGCGGTAGAGACGGCAGGCTTCCGCAAGCAGGCGCCGTTTTTTATCCAGCGGCCACTGTTCATCCAGCGCCCGGTTCAGCCAGGAGCCAAGCCATTCCAGAAAAGCGGGCGGTGTGGTGGCAGGGTCAAAATAGCGGAACAGTCCGGATAGTTCCGTTTCCAGATCAAAGGATATGGATTCAAACAGGGCAAGGAAGCGCTCCAGAAAATCACGGCTGAACGGGTCTTCCTGATAGATGGCCGGCAGATAGCGCAGATAGGAGCTGCGGGGGTAGTAAAGCTTGAGCGAGCTGATCGAGGGGGTCAGCGTATCGTCAAAAGTTGAAAAGGACAGCTTGAGCCAAAGATAGCGCCCCTGCTTCTCGCCGAAGAGCATATCGGCCGGATTCCGCTGCGGCCCGGCCCAGGCCGTTTCCGGAATTTCCGCATCCAGCAGTTCTTTCTTTCGTTGGGTCGATGTCTGCCGGTCGGACAGAATCCGGTCAATCCGTTCCTTCAGCGCGGCATCATCCGAGGCATAATAGTAAACCCCGAGAACGGTCCGGGGGGGCACTTCGGTCTGCAGTGCCAGACGATGCCATTGACAGCCCTGCACGCCGCTGTCGAGCCCCTTTGAGTAATACAGCCCCTGCTGGTGGCTGTAGCTCCGTTCCGCAATCAGCAGCGCGAGTCCCTCTGCTCCGGCCGCGTACAGGTCGCCACTGCGGCTGGCCGTCAGTTCCTCAACCGGGGAGCTGAAACCGGGAAGCGGCCCCAGGTAGCTTCCGTCGGCGGCAAACTGGTGAAGCCCCCCCGCCGTTGCCTGGCCGACGTAGAAATTGCCGCTGGTGTCGACGCAGAAAACGGAAGGCTTATACCCTGGGGCAATCCGGCTGAATTCCCCCACCTGGCCGAGATAATCGCCATCCTGGCTGAAGCGCAGAAACGCGTCATAATGCTGATCCAGAACAAAAAGCGAACCGTCCGGGCCGGTCGCACAGCGTAGCGGCCCGCGTAACTGTTCAGCGCCGAAACTCCTGTTCAGGCAGCGGCCGTTGCCGCCATAACAATGGATCTGCCGCGACGCCCGATCGAGCACGAAGAGCCGCCCTTCCGGCCCCACGGCCAGATCAAGCGGCTCCGCAAGGTTATGGATAATGTATTTCAGCTGCAGGTTTTCCCGGGCAAAAGCCTGAATCCTGCCGTTACCGGCATCAACCACCCAAAGGCTGTGCCGGCCGATCACCATCCCCGCCGGAGCGTTGAACCGTCCCGGCTCACTCCCCCGCCCGCCCGGGCAGGGCAGTCGCTCCAGGTGCCCGGCCTGGAGATCATAGCGGTACAGACGGCTCTCTCCGGCATCAATCAGGTATAATTGACCGCATTCGCCAATCGCCAGGCAGGCGGGCACGCCGATGCCCCCCAGATCGACCCAACGATCCAGTTCAGGCATGCCCGCAAGCGTCAGGCTGCCATCGTCCATCAGCCGCAGGCGGTAGCACAGGCCGCTCAACCATTGCTTCGGTTCCTTGAAAACCTGCTTTTTGAATTCCTGGTCACTCATGGCATATCCCGATTAAATCATTTCCACATGATGGTCGCCGGAAACAACCAGCGCCGTGCGGGGAATCCTGATGATTCCCTCCTGGCCGGTATATCCCTCGGCCGAAAGGACGACATCGCGTGCATAATCCACCCCGTCGATGCCGTCCAGCAGCTGATAAATCTCCGACGGATAGATCGGCCGACCAAAGGGCCAGCCGCGTTTTTCCGAGCCGCCGCTAAAGGGATTCAGAAACCGTTGCAACCCTTCCCGGACACGGATCTGTAGCTCTTTCGGGTTGCTGTTTTTATGCGACCGGATCGCGCAGCTAACCACGACGGTCACATACTGCGGGCCAACCAGATGAAGATCGACCGTAACCAGTCGACGGGGATCAAGATACTCGAAAACGGTTTGCAGAAAACCCTTTCCCGGCAGCGGACAGCGGACAGCGGGGCGCGCTTCGGGAACCACCACCACGGTCACCGTCCCGGGCAGATCAAGGCAGGGATGCTCGGGATGGAAACCGGGGATGGCCGCAGCCCGCGCCACCCGAACCCCGGGGGTCTTCAGGGCCAGCTCTTCATAATCGGCGGCGGTGACCGCCCGAAAGATCGTACGCAGATCCTTTTGAGCCCGCTCCCGCGCCTCTTCCAGCGATTCGGCCGCCGCTCCCCCAGAGACCGGAAGGAGGTTTGTGCCGACCAACCGGTCGTTCCCCGCAATCGTGAACATCTGCCCCGCGGCCAGATTCCCATTTTCAGCCTGCGTAATCCGGTACAAGAGCCGGATGATCTGTTGCGGCCCGGGAATCAGGCCGTTCAGGCCATTGCCGAAGGTGACCGTTCCGCTGGCCGGATCAAAGCGATAATGGCGGTCGTCCGGGCCGGATGCGTCAAAATCGTCCACGGCCTGCCAAAGATTTTCGTCCCCCTGCAACTCAACCTTCAGGCTGCCGGGAATAATGTGTGTTTTTTTCAGTTCCAGGATCTGCCCCGGAAACCCGCTGCCCGAATGGTCTTCCACGACCGATTCAACCTGAAGAGCGGAAAGCGTGTTGAGCAGAACGGCGTTGATCAGCGGCGGTATCTCATAAAAACCTTCCGCCAGACGAGCGCGAATCCAGTAGCATCCGCCGGTCTGATCCATCTCATGCGGCCAGCTGAAAATGACCCTCCCGCTGCGGGTCAGGGAAACGCTTGCATCCTGCCGGATCGCCAGCGGCTGCCAAGCGCCGCCGGCCAGACATTCCCAGACCAGCCACCCGGAAGGATGTGACTCCCCCTCCTCCAGCGGCGAAAGGTCGTCTTCGTAGAGGTCAAAAAAAAGCTGGATTTCTGCTCCCGGCAGATTCCCGTCGAAACCCAGCTCAAGGGTTGCCCCCACGACAGACGGTTCGCCGAAGGGGGCAAAATAGATGTCGTCTTTGGCGTTGGCCTGAATCTTTTCGCTGACCTTCCCCTTGGCCCGGCAGATGATTGATTTCAGGGCCAGGGGAAGCAGCGTAAACTCCTGCTCAAGCTCAAAAACAATCTGCTGCTCGCCGGAAGCGGCAATCAGCCGGGTTCCCCGCTCCAGTACCTGCGCCGCCACGACTCCACTTACGGTAACATCCGCCCGGGCCGGACGGACGGGATACGGCTGCAAGCCGAGCAGTTTCAGAAAGCTGCGGTAATTGGCATTGCTGACCCGGTTGATACGGTAGTTCTGCATCTCCGCCAGCCAGGCGAACAGCTCCAGCACGGTGATGCCCGGATCGTGAAGGTTGTGATCGGTCCACTCCGGAGCATAACGCGGGATCAGTGCCCGGGCTTCCCTGACCAGATCCTCGAAGGTTTTGTCATCCAGGTTCGGTATCGGCAGTCCCATAACCATCACCCCTTCTTCAGCAGCTGAAGCTTCAGCGTGAACCGCCCGGCGGCGACCAGGCTGTTTTCAGAAATCGAAACCATCTCCGAGCCGCCCTTGTCCCTGGTGCTCAGGCGCAGATTCTCCAGATGATCGAGTCCGTCTATCCCTTCCAGCAGGGCATACAGATCCGAAGCGGAAACGTCCCGGCCAAATTCCCACCCCTTCCCTTGCGGACCGCCGCTCAAGGGGTGCAAAAAAGCCGTCATTCTCCGCCGGGCCTCCCGCTCCACCAGGGAAGCCAGATCCGGTGACGCAACAAACAGCTCCGCGGAGACATCAATCTCGGTATAACGTGGCCCCTCCAGATGCAGACGCCCGGCAGACGAGAGGGTCAGGGAGCTGTGCTGCTCCAGATAACCCTGCACGATACTCTTCAATTCCCGGGACGGTTGGGGTTGCGGCTCCGTCGAATCGGGAACGATGATCACCGTTACCCGGCCGTTTTCGCGCAGCAGCCCGCCGTCGCTGCCCGGACGGGTGTTCGGCAGGCATTTGACCCTGGCTACCTTGCGCGAGGCATCCCTGGCCAGCCACTGGAAGTCCTCCGCCGTCACCGCCCGCTGGCGGTGGCTGATCCTGGCCGGGCCGATCTCCAGCATCTGCTCCAGGGTGGCCGTATCGGCCCCGCCATCGGCAGCCACGGGGTTTGTCACCTTGTCCACTCCGGCAACCGCCGACTTGAGGGTTTTGATCTCCCCGACCCGCACGTTTCCGTCAACACCCCCGCCATACTGATAGGAAAAAGCTTTGATACTGTCCTTGTACTCCGGCGGCATCCGGCCCTGCTCGCCATCGCCGAAGCGGAGCTGGCCGCTCGCGCGATCCAGGGTGTAGTGCCGATCCTCCGGCCGCGAATCGAAAAAGTCCGCCACCTCGCTCCAGCGCACCCAGCTTTCGGTCAGTACTCCCTTTGGATCCCTGACATCGTGGATGGCCTGTTCTCCGCTTGCGGAAAGCAGGGCCTGGCGCTCCTCTTCCGTCAAAATTTCACGCACCCGCACCAGCTCACCCGTCAGAACCGGAGCTTTCAAAAAAACCACGCTCTGGTAAGTTTCGCCATTACCGGAGCCGAGAATTTCTTCCTTGACCGAAGCCGCCTGCAGAGCCCAGGTCGTATTGGGATGAATCCCGGCCAGGGTCGGCGACTGCAGATAGGATCCCTCTGCCAGACTGCCCTTGAGCCAGTGCAGATACGCGCCGAAACGGGCCTGGGACGCAAAAGCGCCGGGTGCGATCAGCTCCAGAATCTCCCGTTTGACCAGCCCTTGGCTGGCATCCAGGCAGTCCAGTTCCAGCCATTCGCTTTTCCCGCTGCAGCTCCAGGCCAGTTTCGGCTTGTTTTCCGGGTCGAAAGGAAGCTCGTCCGCATCCAGGAATATCTTGACCGGGCCGCCGGCAAAGGCTTTCTCGAACCCCAGGTACAGGCTCGGGTCTGCATCTTCCAGCTGAACAAAGGGGCTGAAATGCTTGTCCTCAATCCGGCAGGCGTCGCTCTGGTCAAGGTAGTCAAGATTATTAAAAGTGAGGCATTTTTGGGGAAACTGGGACTTTTCCAAGACATACCCGATTGCAAGGTCGGTTATCAGCGGAGCCCGGATGCCGTTTTTAGAGGAGATCAGCTCCTGCGATCCGCTGGTTTGAGGATTTGGCCCCGTTTTCAGGGCAAAGGCTTCCCGGCCGAAATCCCCCCCCACGATTCTGGCCCGCAGCCAGTAACTCTTTTGCCCGGCGATTTCGGTCTCGGCGATATTTTCCGGCAGCTCAAACGTGATCCGCCCGCTGCGGAGAAGGTTGCCGGTGCCGTCCTGCAGACCTTTGATCACGCCCCAGCCCCTGTCATTCCAGTATTCCCAGGAAAGGGACGGGGTCAGCACGCTCTCGCCCGGATCCTGATAATCGTTCCAGACCCTGCGGCCACTGTCCCACTGCAGCAGTGTGCTGTGGTCGCTGATGGAAAAAACATTCAAAACCGTGCCCCGGGTCACCGGCAGGCAGAAGGGCTGGAGCTCCGGCTGCAAACTTCCGGAGAACGGCCGGGCCTGCCAGCCGGAATCGTCCCGTTCCCAGAGGGCGCCGTCCGACCCGCGCACAAAGATCCTCATTTCCTGGTCGGTGTCCGGTTCGGCCATATAACCGTGGGGCGCCGAAGCAACCGCTACCAGCGCAGAGGGACTTTCCAGATTTTTCCAGATTTTGCTGTCGCTGTCACATTCCCACAGGTTCCCGTCCGAAGCGCTCACAAATACCCGGGCTTCCCCCAGGTAACCGTAGCTCTGCACAAACGGCCTTGAAGTGACGGTGGATGTCTGCCCCCCTGAATCGGGCGCCCCGCAGTCCGTCCAGACCCCGGCCAGCCGCTGGCCGTTGTTGTCCTGACGAAGCTGGCACTCCAGTCCATAAAGCTTGCCGTTGCGACCCGCCGCAAAGACCCTGGCCACGATCCCCTCGGCGCTCCCTTCCCGGGCGATAACCGCCTGGGGCGATGAGGCCACCTGCGGCGCTGTGCTCCCGGCATGGGATTGCCATCTGCCGACGGTTGTCTGCGGATCGCGGTAAAACTCGTGGAGGAGACCGTCCGAAGCGGCGGCAAAGGCC
The DNA here is from genome assembly GCA_021850095.1 of Deltaproteobacteria bacterium. Taxonomy (GTDB): domain Bacteria; phylum Desulfobacterota; class Desulfuromonadia; order Geobacterales; family Pseudopelobacteraceae; genus JACRCG01. The sequence continues at coordinate 1,173 of JAJZRX010000003.1, read as the reverse complement.
GACAGCACTGAACTTCCGATGGTGTCGTTGCCATAAACGGCGCACGGGTCACCGACGATCCCGACTCCATCCTGCGGGGCGCCGTGGTCGAGCCACTGCCACTGGATGCCATTGAAGTACCGCTCCAGCAAGCGGCCGTTGTCTCCCCGGGCAAAGACCGAGAGCCGGCGGGGCGGGTTGCTGGAGGAATAGACCACCGTCCCACCGCCGGTCAGATTCGGACCATAATAGCCTGGGGCGTGATTGACGACAGCGGGAGTCGATCCCGCAGCCAGCCGGGTGCCGGGTGGCAAGTCATGCGCTGGCCATTCAGCGTACCCAGGGTTAAGCTGATCGATGATCACCTCGTTCAGCCGACCCTGACTGCCGACCGCGTAAACCTTGATCATGCCGTTATGCTCTATCGCAACCGGCGCTCCCCGCAGTCCCCGTGGAGCCACCCCGACATCGATGCTGATCCGGGCCCCTTTCTTGGAAAAGATCTCCTTGTCGCCAAGAAAAAAATTGTCGAATATGCGCGGCTCAACACCAAAGGGGGCAAAGGGCTGGGCCGAATCGAGGGGAATATCATTGTTGAAAGCCAGCTCCGGCAGCAGGTTTTCGCCCGAAGAGCCGACCACGAACATGACAGTGTCCAGTAGCGGCAGCCGGCGGGGGACGTCAACCGCCAGCGGCTCCAGAACACGGCAGCGGATCCAGCGGTTTTTCAGGCCGTTGATCTCTTTTTCCTTGATCTCCCCCTCGCCGCTCTTGAGCAGTTCGATCCCCCCTTCCCGGCTGAGCCCCTGGCTGCCGTCACTGACGCTGAACGGGCGCCACTGTTCCCCCTCTTCACCCGCGAGCTCCCCCCAGTATTCCCAGGACAGCTTCAAAGGGGTCGCGTCCGTGGCCGGCCCGCCCCTGTGGCTGGCGTGGATCGTGAAGCGTGCGCTGCTCTTGATGTTGAACAGTTCCTTGTGCCCCAGGTAAAGGCTGTGCTCCTGCAGATTGTTTCCCTCGAAGGTGCTGAAGTTCATAACCTTCGTCACGGGAGTGGCAGAATCATGGGCGTAATTGAGGCGGTCACGGATCGTGACCACCAGGCCGGATAGTTTGGCAATGATGACGTATTCAGCCTGGCCCCCCTGACCGAGGCGGAGATAGTCACCCTCCTTCAGGTCGGTCACATGGTTC